>DATNFS010000018.1:0-10957 GCA_035606275.1 Rudaea sp. | reverse complement strand
TCGCTTTGGCGATCCTGATTCTCGCGTTGGCCTGCCGATCGAAATACAGCCGCACGAAATCCTCGAACGCGATGTCGGCGCCGTACGCGCGCACGTACTTGCGATAGTTCTGCCAGACCTGAGCCGAATAGCACACGTGAGCATCCCGACTGCGAAGGGCAAATCATACGGAAAAGACACGGGGATGGTCATGCCTGCTGGCTGCCGGCGCGCCCTTTCCTTGAAAGACGCCGGATCCCGGCGTGCGCCGGGATGACAAACAAGGTGCATCCGGTCGTGGAAGTGCGGCTCGTCGCCGGTCGGCGCAGAGCCGGACGCAGGTTCGCCGGGATTGCGAACCCGAAAGGCGCGGAGGCTGAAGGCGGCTATTGTTGCCGCTTCAGGATCGCAGATGCCTGTCGAAAAACTCGATCGTCCGTTTCCATGCCAGCGTCGCAGCGGCTGCATCGTAGCGAGGCGTGGTGTCGTTGTTGAAGCCGTGCTCCACGCCGGGATAGATATGCGCCTGATAGCGGACGCCGGCGGCTTTCAGGGCCTGCTCGTAGGCCGGCCAGCCCGAGTTGATACGCTCGTCGTTGCCCGCGAAGTGCAGCAGCAGCGGCGCCTTGATCTTCGCCGCATCTTCGGCCGCGGGCGCGGCGCCGTAGAACGGAACGGCCGCCGCCAGATCCGGCACGCGCGTCGCCAGGAAGTTGGCCATGCCGCCGCCCCAGCAGAAACCGACCACGCCGACCCTGCCGTTTCCTTCAGGCAGGTGCTTCAGATAATCCACTGCGGCAAGGAAGTCCTCGCGCGTCTTGGTCTGGTCGAGCTTGGCGAACAGCTCGCGCGCCTTGTCCTCATCGCCGGGATAGCCGCCGAGCGGGAACAGCGCATCCGGCGCGAACGCGATGAAGTTCTCGAGCGCCAGTCGCCGTGCGATGTCTTCGATATGCGGATTGAGGCCGCGATTTTCGTGCGCCACGAGTATCGTCGGCAGCTTGCCCCTGGCCTTGACCGGTTGTGCCAGGTAGCCGCGCACGTTGCCGTAGCCTTTCGGGGACGGGATTTCCACGTAGCGCGGCTCGATCCGTGCGTCGTCGACCGGTACCTGCGCGGCTTCGGCAAAGCGCGGGCTCAACGCCGACAACAGCGCTTCGCCGCTGACGCCCGCGGCGGCGAATTGCGCCGCCCGCTGCAGAAAATCGCGCCGCGACAGCAACCCATGCACATACTGATCGAACAACTTCAGCGCTTGCGGATGGAAATCGGCGGCGGTCTGGCGTGTCATCGGCAGTTTCTCGTTCGTATCCCGGAGTCGACCGGCGTTGCCGCGGGAATTGTACAAAAGCCATTTGCGTGCGGGCGGAATGGCTCGATGAAAGCGTACCCCGGCCGCCGTTTGTTTTCTCTCATGGGGCCTTGGGCGGCGGCGCCGGTTCGCCTTCGGGCATGACCTGCAGCAGCACGCCCGGCGAGACCGAGATCTCGCCGGTGAACGGCCGGGTATGGGCAGCAAGCAGCAGGACGGCGACGCCGATCGCCGACGAGAAGATGGCGAGAATGATGCCGTTCGCCGCGCGATTGTCGCTGTGGACCATGGCGATCGTGACGAGGGTCAGGCCGCCCAGCAGCAACAATGCGCTCCACTTGACCCAGTTGATCGACGATCGGCTCAGGATGATGCGCTGGCGGCGCGCCTCCAATGCGGTTTGCAGCGCGGCGGTCATCTCGCGCTGGGCGACGGTCTGTCCGTCGCCGTGCGGTGACAGCGCAAGCGTCAGCGCGAGCGCTTCGGCCAGAGGCGCGGGGGCGATCGTCAAGGTGGCACCTTGCCGCGCCATCGCCGGCCACTCCTGCGATACGGCTTCCTGGATGTAACTGCGCACGAGATCGCGCAAGTGCGTCTCGGGCTCTCCGGGAAACGCCCCGGCAAGCAGCACGGTCGCGCGCAGCGCGCTCGCCTCGCGGTTGACGGCAGAACTCGCGCGCTCGGCTTCGCTCCACACCTGCGAGGCCAGGAACGCGACGAGCAATGCAAAGATGACGGACAGCGGCGGCAGCATGCCGGGCGAAATCGCCTTGAATGCGCGTGCACGCTCGCCGACCGCCAGCGCCATGATCGACCAATGGATTGCCGCAGTGACCGCGTAGATCGCCGCAAGGATCAGCGCCGCCATCCACGGGACCGGGAGATTCAGCAGCCAGTCGCTCATCGTGTTTCCCCGATTGATGCGTCCTGCAGAAATCCATGGGCCGCCCGGACGCCGGCGCCCGCGCAAGATGATGCCATACGGAACGGCCGTCCGAAACGACGCGGCCATTTCGCCGGAGGCTCGCCGAAATCCGTTCGCTCTCTGACGTATTGAACGGCAAATCCGCACGGGCCGCCCGTGCTTGCCGGCACGCGAAGCGTGCCACGCCTGGCTGATCGAAGGCTCTGCCACGAACAGCCTCGCGACAGTTCAAACAGAAACCCCTCCGACCTAGCGTTCGAGGCCGGCGATCACCGCGCCTCGACACCACGAGTTGGCGTTGGCCCGCGGGCGCAAATAAACACAGTCCGTTTTTCAAATAGAATCCGCCCGATGAAGACGCAGTCGGAGCGCCGATGCCGATCGGGCGCGTGAACACGCTGGTCATCGGCGGCGGCCAGGCCGGCCTCGTGATGAGCCACATGCTTGGCCAGCGCGGCTGCGAACACCTTGTGCTCGAGCGCAGCCGGGTTGCCGAGCGCTGGCGCAGCGAACGCTGGGACGGACTGTATTTCCAGTTTCCGAACTGGTCGGTTCGGCTGCCGGATTTCCCGTTCCCGCACGGCGACGGCGACAGTTTCGCCAGCAAAGCCCAGATCGTCGAATTCCTCGACGCCTACGCCGCGTTTGTCGCCGGGCCGATCCGCTGCGGCGTCGCGGCGACGGGACTCAGGCTCGCCGACGGGGGCTCGACATTCATCGTCGACACATCCGCCGGATCGATCGAGGCCGAAAACGTCGTCGTCGCAACCGGGCCCTATCAGCGCCCGAAAATTCCGCCGCTGCTGGACGGCGAGCCAGGCCTTTTCCAGGTCCACGCGAGCGGCTACCGCGCGCCGGACCAGCTTCCAGGCGGCGCGGTGCTCGTGGTTGGTTCGGGTGCATCGGGCGCACAGATCAGCGACGAGCTGGTGCGCGCCGGCAGGAAAGTCTACCTGTCGGTCGGACGCCATCGGCGCATGCCGCGCCGCTACCGCGAGCGCGATTTCATCTGGTGGCTGCAGGCGCTGGGGCTGTACGACATGAGCGTGGAGCAACGCGGTCCGCCGTTGCCGCAACCGCTCATCAGCGGCGCGTACGGCGGGCAGACGATCGATTTCCGCGAGTTCGCCGCGCGCGGTGTCGTTCTTCTTGGCCGCGTGTCGGCGGCGCACAACGGCGTGCTCGGCATCGCGCCGGACCTTGTCGAAAACCTCGCGGCGGGCGATGCCGCGCTCGACGGCTTTCTCGACGCGGCCGATCGGCACGCCGAAACCGAAGCGCCGGATTTGCCGCATGAGCCGGCCGCGCGTCGCAAACGGCCGGATCCGGACTGCGTGACGACACCGATCGGTCAGCTCGATCTTGCGCGCTGCGGCATCGGCGCCGTCGTCTGGGCCACCGGTTATCTTCCGGACTTCGGCTGGATCGGCCTTCCGGTTCTCGACGAAAGCGGCGTACCAGTGCACCGCGATGGCGTCACTGCGGTTTCCGGCTTGTATTTTCTCGGTCTGCAGTGGCTGGCCAGGATGAAGTCCTCGTTCCTCTCCGGCGTCCACGAAGACGCAGCGCGACTGGCCGACCACATCGCGGCGCGCCGCTGACGCCGCACTTCGGATCGGGCGCTGCGCTGCCGTACGCAGCGCCGGTCAAAGTGCCGTCGTCAGCCTGTCGCCCTGCTCTGCCGCGTACTGCCACAGCGACGGCCAGTGCTCGCAGGCATCGGCCATCGTGTCGAGCTCGCCAGCGAGCGCGCGCGCGCATCCGGCCGCGTCGATGTCCTGCGGCCATTCGGCCAGACGCGGTGCGGCATTGGCGGCGAGCAACTCCTTCGAGTTGGCCTGCACGATGGCGCGAACGTCGGCGCGCCAATACAGCGGCGCGGCGGCCGTCGCCTCGAGCTGGCGCTGCAGCCGGTCGATGATGCCGGCGTGCACAAAACCGCGGTATTCGGTCAGGTTGTCGATACGCTCCCTGACGCTGGCGCGCGCAAGGTCGCGCATCACCTGCGCCAGCAGGGTCAGGCGCTGTGCGGGATCTTCCGCCTTGAACAGTCCGAACTGCCTGGCGGTGAATTCGCGCAGGAAATCGTTGACGCGCGGCTGGCTCGCACCGTGCGTATTGGCGTAGCGCTTGCGCAGGGATTCCTGCACGTGGCCGATCGCCACCGGCAAATCCAATGCCACCGAATCGGGAAGGCAGTAGCGCGTGAGGGCACTGCCGAGGCTGTCCTCGGCGCGTCCGACCGGATTCGTGCACGGCAACATGATGCTGTTGTCGAGTGCGAACGGCGTGAAGCCGGCGACTTCGACCACGCGCGCCTTGTCCGCGCCATACAGCACGAAGTGGGCGTCGACATTGCGGGTGTAGCTTTCGCGATCGCGCCAGAATTCCTCGCGCCCGGCCGGATCGATCGCGTGGTAGAGCCACAGCGTCGACTCGCTGCGCGAGCTGCCGTAACTGCCGTGGTGTGTCGTCGCGATGCGGGCGTCGGGCTTCAGCAAATCGAGGCGGCCCAGGTTCAGGCCGCGCAGCGCGTCACGGCGGAGGCCGTAGCGGCCGTTGACGCATGTTGCGAGTGTCTGGCCGCAGGATTCCAAATGCAGTTCGAACGGATCCTCGTCGATTTCACTGCCGCTGCCGAGCGCCTGCTCCATGCTGGCATAGAAACGTGCATGCGCCGTCGCATCCGGATCCGGATCGAGCCCGGCGCCGGCAAACTCGGGCCGGCGCAGCGGCAGACGCAGGTCATCGTCGAGCAGGATCATGCGTGCACCGGCCGACAACAGCAGCGCGAGATTGCGGCTTCGCCCGCCGCCGAAGCGCTGCGCCTGCGGATGCGCGTCGCGCAACAGCATCGCCCGCGCGGCGTCACGCGCGCGCGGACGGGCCCGCGCGAGCGCCTCCACCAGCCTCACCGATTCGGATCGTCCGACGTAGCCGACCTTGCAGCCGGTCGAGCGCGCGAACTCGCGCAACAGGTCGCGCTGCTCGTTGACGCTGGCCGCCAGCGACGAATCGTCGATCAGGACATAGCGGCGCCTCGCGCGATGGCGCCGCTCGTAGTCGGCCAGCGAAGACAGCAGATGGGCGAGCCGGTCCGGCCGGTCGCAGGCGCGGATGAACACCGCGCGCAGCGGCGGCGCGTCACGCGGCGCCGCGTCCTGCAGGCGCGCGATGAAGGCATCGTCCGCCAGCAGCAGCTTGCGCTGCACGAGACCTTCGAGCACGCGCCGCACGTCGTCGCGCTTGCCGGCGAGGCCCGCAACCATCGCCTCGATGCGCGCGGCGTGTTCCTCGAGCGTGCGGAATTCGCGGCACAGGTCGAGCGCCTGCAGCACCTGCACCGTCATCACGTGCGACGCGCCGCTGCGCTTGACCACGAAGATGCATTCCTCGCTCGACAGCGATGCGACACGGCCGTCCTCGGACGCGTACATCGGCGCGTTCGAATCGGGCATCGCCAGAAACGTTCCGGCCGGCAGCGGGTAATCGATCCGGTAATTGATCTCTTCCATGGTGGCCCCGTTACGCGCCGCGCGCCAGCACGAGAGTCGGGCATCGGTCGGCCAGTTCATGGCGGCCCCACGCACAATCGACTTCGTCGAAGAACATCCCCAGAGTTTGCCTCAACTCGGCCAGCGTCGGCAGGAAATAACGCGACTCCATGCCGCGGTACGACTCGATCCCGACGATCTCCGGCGCCGTCCAGCCACGCATTCCCGCGAGGGCGGCGGGCAGCGGCGGCAGCGACGCCCATGCCCGCCAGATATCGTCGAGCCGGCTCCCCGCGCCGCTGGCGCCGTGCAGCGCTGCCAGCAGCCGCAACTTGAGCGCGTGCACGCTGCCGATCCGGCCGTGCGCGAACGCGCGCTCGATGTCGGCGACCGGCTCGGGCCGGTCCGGCCGCAGGAACACGCGAATGACGAAGCGCCCTGCCGGCCGCAGCACGCGGCGGACCTCGCGCGTCAGCGCCTCGTAGCCGTCCGGAAAGCTCATGAGCGCATAGCAGCCGTCTCCTGCGACCAGGTCGATCGAGTCCGACGGGATCGGCATCGTGCACCAGTCGGCGACGACCACGCGCGAGTTGGCCGGGCCGGCCGCCGGCGGCCACAGTGCCTGGATCATGGCCGCGCTGTGGTCCACGGCCGACAACGTGACATCGGCCGGCCAGGTGCACGCGATGATTTCCGGCGTAAGGCCCAGCACCACGACCTGCGCGGCGTCGCCCAGGCCTGCCGCGACACGCTGTACCACGGCGGTGTCGTCGGGCGACGGGCGCAGCGGCGGCCCGAAATGCGACCATTGCGGGACGATCCGCGAAAAGTGATCGCGTGGCGTTGCCGGTGTCTGCCTATCGTCGGCCATCATTTCCTCAACATCGAGTGGAGACCACGCGCCAGGTCCGCATTGGAAGCATCGATCTCGGGGCTCGGCGGCGGCGAACCGGGCGTCTTGTTCGCGTCGAGCAGGATTGCTTTTCCTTCACGCACGACGAAATCGAACTTGCCATAGTCGAACCCGAGCCGTTCGCGCTCGGCGCGCAGTTCGTCCGGCACCGTTGCCCGTTCGCGCGCGACGATGTTCGGGCCCTTTATTATCGGCTGTGTGCCGCAATAGCGCGTGCAGCGCTCGCGGTCCGCGAAGAACACCCAGATGCGCAGCCAGAATCCCCGTGCATCCTGTTCCGGAAGAAAGCGTTCGACCACCAATCCGGGATTGTTCCAGACGTCGGCGGGAACCTCGCCGGCCGAGCGCAGTATCGGATACGGCTGGGTAGTCGAAACGACCGGGCCCGGCGCCAGATCCACCGGCTTGCCCTCGCGGCGGAACTGCTCGACGGCATTCATTTCCGGAATACCGCTGTAGTTGAGGTCCGTCTTGACGATTACCGGTCCCGTCCATCCATCGTTCGGCTTTACCAGGTTGCGGCTGACGCGCGTCTTGCGGATGTCGGTTGCCGCGGCGTTCACGACGACCGGGTAGCGCCTGCATGCCTCGGAATACGCCACCGGCGTGACCGAGATATCCAGGTGCAAGACCGCGATGTCGCCGTCAGGCCAGTTTCCCAGCCCCGCGGCTACGCTGACGGTGTGTCCGGCGTCGAGCCAATGACTGGCCAGAGTACCCAGCAGGAATTTCCGGCTCCGAAAATTATCGTAGGCGTGCGTGATAACGACGATGTGCGCCATGGATCGGAATGCCGGGCCCCGGGAGCAAAGCGGAGTCCGGGTGCCTGTCTCGAACAAGGACCCAACGGAAACCGTATTGCGATGCGCGCAATTCTACTCCGTCGGCGCTTTCGCATCCTGCGCCGGACGCATTTTGCCGTCGCCCGCATCGTCCATGGCCGGCCGGGCGTGGGCCTGCAACAGCCAGATCGCATTGCCGAGCACCGCGCCGGTCACGGGATCCTTCTGCAGCGCCTGAAGACTGCCTTCGCTGCAGTACCGTCCGCCGCAGGTGATGAGGCTGATGCGGACCCGGTCGCCTTGCGGCGGCGGCGGCCGGTGCGACTCCGGTGCGCCGAAGCGCTGCTGCAGGCGCCGGGCAACGGCGACGAGTTTGCGTGCCCTTGCGGCAACGCGCGACCCGTGCGACTCGAACAAGGAAGCCGCGCCGGAATGGCGAATATGGCAAACGCCGCCGTCCGCCCAAACCGCGAGGGTATCCTGGCCGCGCACGAGCGGAAATTCGACGATCACTGCCAGAACAGCCCCGCCGACAACCTCGTGCCCTGTCGCGCGCAAACGCTCACAGGCGAGCGCGCGCAGGCGACCGGGTGCATGGTCGTCGGCGATCAATCCCTGCAGGATCTCCAGCGATGGCGGCTCGGCCAGAACGGCTGCCCACGGCATGGCCGTCGCGGTCGGCAGATCGCGACGGAACAAGGCAAGGCTGTCGCAGAACAGCGAGTTGTAGAGGAAGTCGGCGTCGAAGTCCGCGTACGGCTGGAAGAAGTTCCACTTCGATTCCACGTTCGACGCGGCGCTGCCACCGACCTCGGCAACGGAATTGTTGAGCATTCAAGACCCTGGCCGCTGGATAACCCAACTGGAATAAACTCCCCGGCAGGCCGATAGCGAACATCCCTTTTACCGAGTCCGGAATCGACCCGCCCATGGACAACGACAACGCCCCCTATCACGCGCACATCTATTACACGACCGGAACGCGCGCCGCGGCCCAGGCCCTGCAGCAGCGGTTTCTGGCGGCCAAGGGCTCCGGGGAAATCCCGGGCCTGCTGTTCGTGGGCGCGTTGCGCGATCGCAAGGTGGGCCCGCATCCGATCCCGCAATTCGAGATCCACTTCCCGCGCGCAATGCTGCCGCTGCTGCAGCCGTTGCTGGAAGCCTCGGGTCTTACCGTGCTGGTGCATCCGCTGACCGACGACGACCTCGCCGATCACACGACGCTCGGCCACTGGATCGGGCAACCGCTGCCGCTGCCGCTGGATCTCGCCACGCTCGATCCACCCGGCATGAACCAGGGCATCGCGCGCTACGGCAAGACGGATTTCTGAGCGGTATCGCGTCGGCCCGGAACAGCCCCCTCCGCAACGCTTTCATTGCCGCAGAAACGGCCTTGCCTCTTGGCAGAGCCGGGCTCCCCGCCTCGTCTAGCTCTTGCGCCGCAGCGCCTGGTTGACCACTTTGCGGATCAGTGCCGGGTAGTTGATGCCGGCCTTCAGCGCGGACTGCGCCAGCTCGTCGTCCTTGGCGATGCAGGGATTGGCGTTGGGTTCGATCACATAGACGTTGCCGGCCTCGGTCACGCGCAGGTCGAAACGTGCGTAGCTGCGTATGTTGAGTGCGCGATAGGCGCGCCGGCAGACATCGTCGATGCGCTCCTGCAAGTCCGGCTCCAATGCGTTGGCGAAATGGTTCTTGATGCCCCAGCGCTTGCGGTAGTTGTCGTCCCACTTGGCCTTGTACGTGGCGATGCGCGGCTCGTCTTCATCCATCTGGCCAAACGTCATCTCGCGCGCGGGAAGTATCCGCAGCGCGCGGTCACCGATGATGCTGACGTACAGTTCGCGCCCATCGATGTACTCTTCGGCGATCGCATCCAGGTTCATGCGCTCGTGGATCATCTGCACGCGCGCAAGATAGCTTGCTTCGTCGTCGACGATCGAGGCCTGCGAAATGCCGCGCGAGGCTTCTTCGGTCAGCGGCTTGATGATGCATGGCAGCTTCATCGTCTTCGGAAGCCACACCTTGTGGCCGCGGTAGAATGCGTGGAATCGCGGCACGCGCACGCGGTGGAAACGCAGGATCTTCTTGCACAGCCCCTTGTCGTTGCACAGGAACAGCGCGCTCGAGCTGGCGCCCGTGCACGGCGCGCCGAGCAGTTCCATCGTCGCGACGATGTTCTTGTCCCAGTGCGGAGCATTGCGGAACGTTTCGCAGAGATTGAAGATCACATCCGGCTTGACGTCGCGCACGGCGTCCAGCAGCGGCCGCACGTCGTCGAACAGGCTGAGGCGGTGCACCTCGTAGCCGCATTCGAGCAGCGCCTGATAGACATCGTTCTCGGTATAGCTGCCGTCCGGATCGGCAAATTCCGCGGCGAAGTCGTAGTCGGGCTTCACCGCATACGGCAGGTCGAAGACCATCAGCACACGGGTGGCCATGGCTAGAGCTCCCCACGCAGTCGGGTGGTATAGCGGTAGTTCATCATCAGCGTCGTCAGGTAGGTCGCAAGCTGCAGCAGCGCCACCGTATCCGGTTCCGCGGTGACCAGGCGCAAGGCGCGGCTGCGCTGCAGCACCGCCTTGTATACCTCGTTGACCATGAAGCGCCGCTCGCCGGTCCAGTTCGACACCGTTGTCAGCAGCGCCTTGCGATGCGACTGCAGCAGCCTGGCGACTGCGCGCCGCGTTTCACCCTTGGCGGTTCCCTCACTGAACATGCGACGCAGGTTGGCGTCGTGAAATTCGGGGAAGTCCTCCGCTTCGGTGATACGGCGCTTCTGGTAGTAGCGCTTGAGCGTGCTGCGGATCGCCGCGATCTTCCACAACTGACGACCGGTCGCACGCAGCGGCGGCTTGCCGGCGATGCTCGCCATCAGCCTGTCGACGAACAGCAACTTGTCGAGCGCTTTCCAGCCGGCGTATTTGCTGCGCCAGTCCAGTCCCGGCGTCAGCCAGACCGCGAAGGTCTCGACGAAATCCTCGTCGGGGTGGTATTGCGCGTAGTAGTAGTCGAGGTGACGGACGAAGCTCTTGCTGTACGGACGGAAGCGATACGTTTCCGGGTAGGCCTCGGACGGGTGGCCGAACACGCGCTGCCAGCTGCGCTTGCGATTCAGATCGTAGGCATACGTGAGCGCATGGCCGCATTCGTGCCGCAGCAGCTTCATGCACCACTCGTGGTTGTCGCCTTCGGCCTCCAGCAGCATCTTCTTCTGCAGCTTGATAAGGCGTGGATGTGCCAGGTAGAACGGGATGCCGATGACCGGCTCGTTTTCCGGCGTCAGCCATTCGTCGGCCAGGTAGCAGCGCGGAGCGAACGGGATGTTCCTCGCCTTGAGCTCGTCGTACAGCTGCGCGATGCACGCCTCCAGCCACGTGCCTTCGATCCGCACCGGCAATTCCGACAGGCGCAGGCCGAGCAGTTCCTCTTCGGGAATCGTGGCCAGGTCGATCGGCGGTTTCGCGGCCGGATCGATGCGAACGTTCGCGACATCCTGTTCGGTTGGCATTGCGCAAGGATAACGGAGTCAGAGTGGCTTTACGCTGACTC
>DATNFS010000017.1:0-36029 GCA_035606275.1 Rudaea sp. | reverse complement strand
AAATCGAGGAGAACGTCATGAATGCTGCCAATGTCGAGAACAAAGCCTGCGCCTGTTGCAAGTGTATCGAATGCGCGTGCGTGGAATGCCGCTGCTGCAAGTGCAACGCTTGCAGCTGTGCCAGCCGGTAACGCAAGATGCAGCGAGGGGGCCGCGAGGCCCCCTTTCCGGGCCGGAACGCTCGGCGACAGACGTGCGCGGGTGCAACAAGATCCTGCGTCGGCGCGAAACGATGCTGTCCAAAAGCGTGGTGCGGCGGCCCCTGCCGCCCCGCATCGACGAAACCAGCGCCTTGCTTTTTCTTGCGCCGCGACGCAAAGTCCGCGCCTCTGCCGAAGAGCGGTTTCTCAATGGACATGCAACTGTTTTCCGTCCTGCGCGCAGCGCATATCCTGACAGCCGCGGTATGGCTGGGTGCGGGCGCGATGCTCACTCTCTACATCATGCCTTCGGTGCGCAGCAGCGGCGCCGCCGGCGGCGCGGTGATGGCCGAGTCGATGCGTCGCGGGTTGGGCATCTTCATGGCTTCGGTCGCGGGCCTGACCATCGTCAGCGGCTTGCTGCTCTTCTGGGCTTGGTCGCAGGCACGTGGCCTGGGCAGCACCCACGGCACCGGCGCGATGCTGCTGGCGCTGGGTGCACTGGCGGGCGTTGTGGCGGCGATTGTCGGCGGCGCGGTTCTCGGTCGCGTGAGCCGTGAACTGGCAGGGCTGGCTGGCGCACCGGCGGCCGATGCTGCAGTGCAGGCGCGCATCGCCGCCTTGCATCGTCGCGGCGCCGCAGCGAGCAAGCTGACGCTGAGCCTGCTCGTCGCCGCGCTGCTGCTGATGGTCTTCAGTCATTCGTACTGACGGCCCGGACGGAATTCCGGCCCGAAGCGATATTCACCGAAGGCGCGCAGCCGAATCCGGAACGATATCGGCTGATTGATTATGAAGCGCTTCACTCCGCGATGAAGTGGGGCTGGACGGGACGAACGAATCGAATGCGGCGCTGCCTGCCACTGTGCGGCCGGCGGTCCGTGCGTGCATCGACAATGCGGCTGCCGGACCTTGGCGTGCATCCGCTTGCAAAAATCTCTGTTGAAAGGTCAGTTGCCTGGGTTCCCAGGCAAGCTGCTCACCAGAAGTAGATCTGCAATGCATCCTCGCGCGGCTTCGGCGGAATATCGGCCAGCAGGTCCCGCTGCTTGCGGAAGTTCAATGCGCTGCGCGCCAGCAGGTTGTCGATCTCGGCCATGTTGTAGCGCGCCTCGGCCCTGGTCGGCGTACGCAGGTCATCGGGAAAGATGCCCATGCCGCTCATGATGCAGTACCAGGAAAATACCGGATAACCCTTGCCGAGTTTCTGTTGCGTGACGTCCGCGACGATGCTGCGTCCGGAAAGCCACATGCGGAACAGTTCCTGCAGCGGCTCCGACAGGTTGCCGTTGGAAGCATTCGCGCGCCAGTAGTCGGTGTCGTTGCGGCTGTTGGACTTGTAGTGCGTGACGATGTAATCGCGCGTTCCCTCGAAGTGTTCGTTGACGCGCTGGTTGTAGCGCTCGCGAGCCGATTCACTCATGTCGCCGGCCTCGAGCACCTGGACGAAGTCCGCCAAGGTCTGCTGGATGAACAACAGGGCGGTTGCCTCGAGCGGCTCGATGAACCCCTGCGACAGGCCGACAGCGAGGCAGTTGCGGTTCCAGTGCTGCGTGACGCGGCCTACCTTCATCTTCAGGTGCCGCGCCGGGGTGTCCGACTCGAGCAGCCCCAGATGCGCGCGCAACTCGCGTTCGGCTTCGTCGGCCGAACAGAATGCCGAGCTGTAGACGTAGCCGTTGCCGAAGCGCCCGGTCAGCGGAATCTTCCAGGCCCAGCCGTGCTTCATCGCGGTCGACACGGTCTGCGCCGGAATCTCCTCGCCGATCGGTGTGGGCATCGCGACTGCCGCATCGTTGAACAGGTTGTCCGCGAAGCTGACGAACGGCGTCTTCAGCGCCTGCTGGATCAGCAGGCCGGCGAAGCCGGTGCAGTCGACGAAGAAATCGGCGCCGATCGTTTCGCCGCCGTCGGTCACCACCGACGCGATGTCGCCGTTCCCGGCCAGCTTCACCTGCTTG
The DNA here is from genome assembly GCA_035606275.1 of Rudaea sp. Classification (GTDB taxonomy): domain Bacteria; phylum Pseudomonadota; class Gammaproteobacteria; order Xanthomonadales; family Rhodanobacteraceae; genus Rudaea. Next base: position 33,928 of record DATNFS010000017.1, on the reverse strand, counting down.
ACGTGGCACACCTTGTACTTGACGCCGCGTTCGAGTGCCTTCTTCTGCAGGAACTGGCCGAGCAGCACGGCGTCGAAGTGGTAGCCGTACCAGACGTCGAACGGAAAATGCCGCGCCGGTTTCGGACCCAGGTTGCGGTCGGCGAGTGTCGATGCGATGAAGAACCGATTCGGGTGCGCATGCACGTCTGCGCCGCGTACGCGCGCGTTCACGTTGTGCACGAACTGCGTCATCGTCAGGTTGTCGAGCATCGACGCGAACGGATGGAAGTAGCTCTCGAACCCCGGCTTGGTCGACCATTTGTCGAAGGTGATGCCGCACTTGTAGGTGGCGTGGCAGGCCGGCATCCATTCGGCTTCCTCGATGCCGAGCTTGTCGAAAAAGCCGCGCAGCCAGGGCGTCGAGCCTTCGCCTACGCCGATGATGCCGACCACGGGCGACTCGAGAACCTCGATCTCGATACCTCGCGGCAACAGCGCGTCGGCCAGCATCATCGCGGCCATCCAGCCGGCCGAGCCGCCGCCGACGATGACCACCTTGCGGATCGTCGGCGGCACGTGCGCGTCCGGGTTCGGCTGCGTCAGCGAGAACGAATAGTTGAACAAGGTAGCGGTCGGCATGCATTTCCCCGGCGGACGGCGTGAGTATGATCACGACCCGAAACGGCGTTCAGAGTGCCTCATTCGGCGGGCGCAGGGAAGCCGGGAATCCACTTGACGGGGAGGCAGGACGGTGCCGTGCAGCAAGGGAGAACGGGCGACTTGCGAGGCGAGGCTTGGCGGGGAGCGGAAATGGTGCTGCGACAAGTCTCCTCGCGGAGGGCTGTACGTTCGCGATGGGGCGCAACGTGACCGCGTCGAGCCGCCTGCAAGCGCGCGTGCGTCGGCGGCTTCATCTTCATGAACATTGTTCAGCAAATCGATCGGCGGAACGCCTGCGTCACGCAAATGTTTTGCTACCACGTGCATCACGCGCCGATAACCGCACGATGCCTACCGTGACGCGCCGCCGAATTGATCTGTGGCGGCAGGGTGTAAGTCCTACGAGGCTTCAGCATCGTTTCCTGCTTCAGCGCGGCATCGAATCGGTTGCATCGGCTCCGGCTCGGCCGCTTGCCACAAGGTGAAATCTCATGAACAACTTTGAATATCCTCGCACGAATCTCGTTGCCACCCCGCTTGCCGGATCGCGGTTCAGGGGCGGCGCATTGCTTTGCGCCGGAGCGTTGCTGCTTCTTGCATGCGGACCCGGTCTGGCAATCGCGCAGAACGCCAGCAGCAAGGCGTCGGCCGCAATCAACACGGCGGTGGGCTGTACCGTATCCAACGCGACGACGATCGGCACTGCGCCGCTCAGCTGCCACGATATTTTCAGCGGGGCGTCGGTTCCGGTAACGCCGGACAACTTCGTAACGATCATGAGCACGCCGATGAAGGTATCGGCGAGCCAGTCGTTGTTCGCGTCGCCATCGCTGGTCACGGGACTGTATACCAGCACCACCACCAAGTCGCATACGGGCAGCACCTCCACGGCCACGGCTTCGGGCGGCGTCTATATGCGCGCCGTCCTGACCGACCCCAACACCGGAGCCATCGTGAAGATTGCCGATCCGGTTGCCGTCTGCAGCAACGATATTCTCGGATGCCAGGCATCGAGCAGCGGCGATTTCGGCGTGACGCTGGATTCGCGCATACAGACGTTGACCCAGACACTCAGTGATTGCGTGGTCAACGTGGTTGTCGGCGGTGTCGCCGGCTCGGGCACCTGCGACTTTGATCTGACGACACAGTTGATCCTGCAGACCACTGCCGCGCACACCTTCAACTTCATCTTTCCGAACGTGGGGCAGGGCAGCTACAACGTCGCAATCCAGGTGGCTGTCAATTCCAGCGCCACGGTGGGCGGGAGCGCGACCGCCGTCGGTGCCGCCGCATTCGGACTGGGATCGCTCACCGTCGAAAGTGTTCGCCTCGTGCACAACTTCGCGTTCTGATCTTCCGATCGCGCAAGGAGCACGGGTTTGCCGTTGACGCAGAGAGCAGAGACAGACCGCTGTCGCCCGCACTCCCTCTGCGTTGTTCCGCCGCCTCCCTCCCCATCAGGAGGGCGGCAGGCAGGATGCGCCGGCGCTTCGCCCGCGCAATCGATCGGCGTATTGTCGCGGCATTGCCGCGCTGTCAAGAACACCAGACATGGCTAGCCCTTCAGACGTGCGAAAGATCGCACTCTCGCTTCCCGCAACGAGGGAGAAAGAGGGGCGCTTCGCGTTCGACGTACTCAACAAGACGAAGTACAAGGGCTTCTGCTGGGCATGGCTGGAACGGATTCATCCGAAGAAGCCGCGCGTGCCCAATCCCGACGTACTCGCGGTTCGCGTGTCGAGCCTCGACGCAAAGGAAATCCTGCTGATGGCCGATTCGGAGAAGTTCTTCACCGAGCCGCATTACGACGGGTATCCCGCGGTACTGGTGCGCCTGAAGGCGATCGGGCGAGGAGAATTGCGCGCCCTGCTGGCCGACGCCTGGGCCACGCAGGCACCCAAGGCACTGCGCGACGGATTTCGGGCTACCCGCAGGCCGAAATAGCGTAACTTGGTTCATCGCGATCGCGTCGACTGAAGAGGAGTAAATCCTGTCGCCGGTTCGGTCGCGCCGCTGCAGGAGCGCACCGGTTTGCGCGCGCGCGGTCTTCGGCGAGCGGCACTTTTGCTGTCGTCGCCGGCTGGCGTACCGCGAAATCCTCCCGCTTCCATGAGTCGCGCCGCGGCGCGCTACAATGGCTGCCCCGTCGAGTCATGGGCGTTCTTGTCCATGCGATCCATCCGTCCGCCGGAGGCGATCGAACCGGAATGAAAACGCTGGCCTTCAAGTCCGCGCGCGCCTTCCGCAGCTGGCTCGCCCGGAATCACGCTCGATCGGACGGAATCTTTCTGCGCATCTTCAAGAAGGATTCCGGCGCAGCGACGGTCACGTATGCCGAAGCGCTCGATCAGGCGCTTTGCTTCGGCTGGATCGACGGGCAAAAGCAGCCATGTGACGGGCAGTCGTGGCTGCAGAAGTTCACGCCGAGGCGGCGCGGCAGCGGCTGGTCGAAGCGCAACACGGCGCATGCGCAACGGCTGATCGACTCCGGGGAAATGAGCCAGGCCGGACTGGCCGAAGTCGACGCGGCGCGAGCGGACGGCCGCTGGACGGCAGCCTACGATTCATTCGGCGAGGCGACCATGCCGGCTGATTTCCTGGCAGAACTCGCCCGCAACGCGAAGGCAAATGCATTCTTCAAGACGTTGAACAAGACCAACCTGTATTCGATCGCCTACCGCCTGCAGACGGCGAAGAAGGCCGAGACTCGCGAGCGGCGCAAGCGCACGATCATCGCGATGCTGGCGCGCGGCGAAAAATTCCATTGAAGGCGCGGCAGGCGTCCGGCGCGCTGCGTCGGCATGGCGGCCGCGCCTCGAGGGCAGGCGGTGCAAGCCGTCGCCGACACACCTGACTCCGGAACGATGATCTACGAAGTGATTCGTTGACTGGTGCCGGACGGCTGCAGTACGATAGTTTACGTAGGTCGCTTCGCCCAAACGGACAAGGGTCGTGTATGCACGTCTGCTTGTTGCTGCTCGCAGCGGTACTGGCGGCGCCTTGGGCCCACGCGGGCAACCACGAGGGCGGGAATATCACGCCCGTCGAACAGCTCCTGCTCGCCGACTCGCGCGAGACGTTTTCCGGTGCCGCCGAAAGCCTGCGTGAGCAATTGCGACCGGGAGGGCGCTATGCGTTCATTGACGATCGCGACAAGTGGCACGTCGAATGGCACCTCGTGCAGATGGCCAACCTGTTCCGCGTCAATCGCACGATCGACGGCATGAATCGCGACCAGAAATCCGAATTGCTGACCCTGCAGAAGGAAGTCGGCGACCTGCTCAGGCACAGCGAAGCCAGCCGGCTCTACTGCGTCGAGCACTGGACCGACAATTCAAGGGTTCCCACGACAATCTGCCGCACGCTGAGCGGCGTCCTGTTGTGGCCTCCGGGCCCCCTGTGAAAACAGATCTCGACGCGCGGGCATTGTTCGACCGGCGGCGCGGAAATCTCGTCGGCGCTCCCGTTGCTCTTCGCAACGAAAACAGCCGCGCCCGGCGCGCGACCTTCGGGTTCCGCGAAGCCGTCAGTCACGCCGCTGCGTCCGGCATTGCGGCGGCGGCCTGGGCGTCGCTTCACGAATCGTGCGCGATGCGAACCTGCAATTCCCGGCGCGCGTAGTCGATCACCAGCACATCGAACAGGCCGAGCACGTCCATTCCGATCAGGACCACCGGTTCGTGCGTCATGCGCCATTGGCGGAAGATTTCCATGTCGCCGGTCGTGACCTGCACGTGTCCGATCGCGACGCTGCCCAGCAGGATCGGCGGCGTATCGATGCGGTTGCCCAGCTGCACGTCGAGCGTGACCCCGACGATGCCGTCCGGCACCACGGCTTCCTTGCGGTAGCGGCTCACCAGGGACTCGTGCAGGGCGACATTGCCGATCGTGCCCTGACCGCCGGTGTCGATGATGGCCCTGCCGGCAACGCGGCCGATGCGAGCGTCGACAACCGCCAGGCCGTCATGGAGCTTGAACGGTATGACGACGAAACCGGCACCGGCGCGCTCGCCGCGCGAGCGGGCGATGACGATGCTGCCGTGGTGAAAGTCGATCGTGATGCGCTTGTCGAGCATCCCTTCGGTTCCGAGGATGCCGTCGGCTCCGCCCAGCCCGTTCGCGATGATCGGCAGGCGGCGCGACGGCAGGGCCAGGTCTCCGACGACGAGCCCGTCGACAGGAATCGTCGGCACGGTGGCCGATCCGGTCACGCCGCGCAGCACGACGCGATCGGAAGCGGCGGGCGACAGCCCCAGTGCCAGCGCCACGTCCGGCGTTACCGCGGTGTTGCTCGCGCCGGTGTCGAGCGCGAGGCGAAACGGTCCCTTGTCGTTGATCAGCACCGGCACCCAGATGCGGCCGATCCGGTCGCGGTCGGTGCGGGCGACCCAGCGCTGTTCCGGTGGCGCATCGATTCCGGTATCGGCCGCTGCGGCGGGATTCGTCGCGGCAGTGCTCGCAGCGGGAACCGGAGCCGGAGCATCTTTGGCCGAAGTCGCAGTACCCGCCAGGGCCAGCGCCAGCCACGCAGCCGCAGCGACGCATGTTTTGAGGAGATGGCCGGCGCGCAAGGCGAATGCTTCGCACATGATCGACCGTGTCCGACACCCTGGTTCCACAATGTCCCATCATATACTCCGGCGCCGGTCGCGCCTTGTCTGCTCCGGTGTCGCACAGGTTGCCTTGGTTGCGCGGTGGTCGATGGCGCAGGCCGACGCTGGCCGATCTGGTCGGTGTCGACGGCCCCGGCGGCGCGCAACGAGCGTTCAGCCTCGTCTTGGGCGATAAACCGATTGTGACTGGCCATGCCAGGTCCTGCCGGCTGCCCTTGCGGCCTCGGCCTCGCGCTACGATCTGACAATGATGCGTCTGCTTCTCGGCTTCCCGGTTGTGCTCGCACTTGCGCTAGGAAGCGCGCCCTTGGGCGCGCGCACGGTCTGGCGCTGCCTGCGCGATGGCACGGTCAGCCTGGCCACCGCTCGCGAGCCCGGTTCGCAGTGCAGCGCACGGACACTCGACGACGATGCAGCGTCGTTGCCGAATTTGTGGGGATCGATGGGAGTCATCCATGGCACGCTGTATCGGCGCGAGCAGGACGGTCGCACGGTGTACGGCACGCGCTATCTGCCGGGCTCGACCAAGGTACAGCAATACACCGTGGCGACGCCGGCCGCATCCCCGGCCCACGCTGGCCTTGGCAGGGTTGGCGAACCGAAGCTCGACCTGTTCAAGGCCGAGTTCAGGAACGCCGCGCGCGCAACCGGCGTCGACGAGGCCTGGTTGCGCGCGATCGCGCACGCCGAAAGCTACTACGCCGCTGACGCCGTTTCGGTGAAAGGCGCCAAGGGCGTGATGCAACTGATGCCGGACGTGATCGGCGACTACCATGTGCAGGATCCGCTGTCCGCCCGGCAGTCGATCATGGCCGGCGCACGACACCTCAGGACGCTGGATGACCTCTACGGCGGCGACCGCGTGATGGCCGCAGCCGCCTACAACGCCGGCATTGGCGCCGTGACCCAATACGGCGGCGTGCCGCCGTATGCCGAGACGCGCGACTACGTCGAAAAAGTCAGCGCGCTGTACGCGCGCTATCGCAAGGCGATGGGGCTGCCGCCGCGACCGCTCGAGCTTCAGGTGGCGCAGTAGAGTCTGCCTGAAGTACGGTCTGGCGATCTGTGGGTTGTGCGCGATGGCCCCCGCGTGGCGCCGCGTTCATCAAGGCCTGCGGCCGCCCGGTGAGGTCCTGCCGGACCGCAGCAGCGCGATAACGGACGCAAGCAGCCACAAATGCGATAATCGCGCCCCTTTTCCCGAACTGCCCTTGATGAAAATCCCCAACGGCCTGCAGCCGCTGATCGACGACGGCGTGATCGATGCTGTGCTGCGCCCGCTCAAAAGCGGCAAGGAAGCATCGGTGTATGTGGTGCGCTCAGGCAGCCAGACGCTCTGCGCGAAGGTCTACAAGAACATGGCGCATCGCAGTTTCCAGGCGCGCGTGCAATATCAGGAAGGCCGCAAGTTCCGCGGCAGCCGCCAGTCGCGCGCGATCGCCAAGGCGACGAAGTTCGGCCGCCGCGAGCAGGAAGCCGAATGGAAGAATGCCGAGGTCGACGCGCTGTATCGGCTGGCCGCAGCCGGCGTGCGCGTGCCGCAGCCGCGCGGATTCTTCCATGGCGTGCTGCTGATGGAATTGATTGTCGATGAGCACGGCGACAACGCGCCGCGCCTCGGCGAAGTCGAACTGGCGCCGGAACGCGCGCTCGCCTTCCATGTCGAGCTGATGCGCGACGTCGTGCGCATGCTGTGCCTCGGCCTGATTCACGGCGATCTGTCGGAATACAACGTGCTGGTGACGCCGGCCGGGCCGATCATCATCGACCTGCCGCAGGTCGTCAGCGCGGCCGGCAACAATGCGGCGCGCGCGATGCTGCTGCGCGACGTGCACAACATCCGTGATTGCCTCGCACGCTGTGCGCCGCAATTGTCCGCGACGCACTTCGGCGAAGAGATGTGGGCACTCTACGAACAGGGCCAGCTGCAGCCCGGCAGCGTGCTGACCGGTCAATTCATGTTCGACGAACACGCGGCCGACGTGCAGTCGGTGATGATGTCGATCGAGGATGCGCGGCAGGAAGCGATCATCCGCCAGCAGGGGCGCGCGGAAGCCGAGGCGGCATAGTCCGCCGGCGTCCGGTCCGGGTCGAGGACGTTGATTCGATGCGTGCTGGTCAGATCTGCTCGATGCGGAAGCTGCGACCCTTGATCTTGCCGCTGCGCAGGCGGCCGAGCGCCTTGTCGACGAGCTGGCGCTTGATCGCGACATAGGCGCGCGTGGCGAAGACGTCGATCTTGCCGATCGCATCGCCCGGCAGGCCGGCGTCGCCGGTCAGGGCGCCCAGAATGTCGCCGGGACGCAGCTTGTCGCTGCGCCCGCCGTCGATGCGCAGCGTTGCCATCGCTGCCTGCAGCGCGTCCTTGGCGTTTGCGTCGACCGGCCCGAGCTTGCGCCATTGCAGCCGTGAGCCCTGCTGCGCTTCGATGCGCAACGCGCGCGGCATTTCGCCCGGGCCGCACAGGCTCATCGCGAGGCCCTTGGCGCCGGCGCGCGCGGTACGGCCGATCCGATGCAGATAGATGTCGGCGTCCGACGGCAGTTCGTAGTTGACGACGGCGGCGAGGTTCTTGACGTCGAGGCCGCGCGCGGCGACATCGCTCGCCACCAGCACGCTGCAACTGCGATTGGCGAAGCGCACCAGCACCTCGTCGCGGTCGCGCTGGTCGATGTCGCCATGCAGCGCCAGCGCGTCGATGCCGAGGTTGCCGAGCGCGTCGACCACGCTGGCGGTGTCGCGCCGCGTGTTGCAGAAAACGACGGTCGATTCGGGCCGATGCTCGCGCAGCAGCGCGGCGAGCGCGACCGCCTTCTGTTTCGGATCGACCTCGAAGAACCACTGCTCGACGGTCGCCTGCTCGACCGGCGCGTCGATCGTGACTTCGAGCGGGTCGCGCAGCGCCGTGCGCGCCATCGTGCGTATGGCCTCCGGAAACGTCGCCGACAGCAGCAGCGTCTGGCGCGATGGCGGCGTCGCCGCGACGATTTCCCGGATCGCTTCCTCGAAACCCATGTCGAGCATGCGATCGGCCTCGTCGAGGATCAGCGTGCGCAGCTTGGCCAGCGTGAGCACATGCTTGCGCAGCAGTTCCTGGATCCGACCCGGCGTGCCGACGACCACGTGCGGATCCTTGCGCAGCGATGCGAGCTGCGGTCCGAGCGCCACGCCGCCGGTCAGGATGGACACCTTGATGTTCGGCATCGCCAGCGCCAGTCGCCGGATGACCTTGGCAACCTGGTCGGCCAGTTCGCGCGTCGGACACAGCACCAGCGCCTGCGCGCGCAACAACGTCGGATCGAGCCGTTGCAGCAGTCCGAGGCCGAACGCGACCGTCTTGCCGCTGCCTGTCGGCGCCTGCACGATCACGTCGCGCCCGGCCAGGATCGCCGGCAGGCTTGCCTGCTGCACCGCTGTCATCGCGGCGTAGTTCGATGCGTCCAGGGCCTTCTGCAGGGCGGGTGACAGCGGTAACGAAGAGAATGCGCTCATGACCCATGATCGCAGTATTCGGCGCGGGTTGCGCGGGCTGCCTGCCGCTGCGCAGTCAGTCACCGGGTCGCGCCGGCAGGCCGGCATCCGGAACCACTTCCTCGTACTTGAGGCCGATCGGGCAGACGTGCCGGCTTGTCGGGTGCAGCAGCTTGCCGACGGAATCCGCAGTGCAACGGCGCTGCGGAAAGTCGCGACGCCGCTCAGTGGCGGCGCTTGATGTCGCTGGCTGCGACCATCTCCACGCTCAGCGTGAAGGTGCGCAGTTCTTCCGGCTGGATCGCTCCGACGCCGACCAGGCGCCGTGCGATCTCCTCACCGCGCTCGTTGCGGATCGTCAGCACCATCGAGTATTCCCACGTGCCGGCCTGCGCCGGATTGCGGATGCTGCCTTCGACGCGCAACGGCGTGAGCGTTTCGGGCAACGGCGCGGATTCGGCCGTGCGCGACTCGAAGCGCAGGTGGTGGCGGCAGGCCGGACAGACTGCCGCGCTCTCGAGGATCGTTTCGCGGCAATGCGGGCAGGTGCGCGTCGCCCCTGGCGTACCCGCGCGCGACGCGGTCATGTGCCGTGGCCGTTTTCCGATCCGTGGCCATTGCTGGACTTGCGCTGCGCATCGACGATCTTCACGTCGTCCCAGCCGAAGTCGGCCTGGCCGCGCATGCGTGATCCCGCGGCGACGGTCAAGCTTGCGGCCTTAAGGTCGCCGGTCAGCGATCCGCTCTGCATCAGTTCAACGTGCGAAGCAGCTTCGATGTTGCCGACCAGCTCGCCCGAGATCACGACCTTGTCGGCGCGCACACTGCCGGTCACGTGGGCGCCGTGCTCGATCGTCAGGTCACCGCGCACGTCGACATCGCCCTTGAATCGCCCGGCGATGCGCACATGGCCGGAGCCTTCGATCTTGCCTTCGATCGCAATGTCCGGAGCGATCAGCGATTCGGACTTGGCTTTGTCGCGCAAGGGCGCCGCGGCGGCGCGTGCGATGCTCGGAGCCGGAGCGGCAATGTCCGCCTTCGGCTCGACCGGCGCATCGAAGCGTGCCGGATTCAGTGATTCGGGAGTTGTGGACGAGGGAGTCGTTTTGAGCTGGTCTTTCCACAGGGCCATGACGGCATTCCTGGCGTTGCTAGGGGACGGGAGAGGCTACGCCTAAAAGGCCTCGAGTGGAATGGCTTTCCAGGTTAATAATTCGTTTACCATCCTCGACTTGCGTGGCGCAGTTCGTGCAGCCTCGCACTTGCCCGCACCACGGCGAAAGCGGTGCGGGCATGCCGTTGCCGCGGCGGCCCGCCCCGAACCTGACGTAGGCCCGACGTGCGCCGATTGCCTAACCGTTCGTTCATGTCGATCGATCATACTTGCCGCTGCCGCCGCCGGAGCACGCACCTTGAAGACTCTTCCCGCCTGGTTTTGCCTGCTGGTCGTGTCCGCCGCGCAGGCCGATCCGCGCGCCGACCTCCAGCACGCATTCGATGGCGTACTGGCTGCAGGCGGATTCCGCGGGCATGCGCAGGGTCGCGTCTTCGGCCCGGGGCTTCCGGCGATGGAAGGCGAGGTCGATGTGCTGTTTCCGGATCGCATCCACGTGCGCACCGACGACATCGAATTCATCGCTTTGTCCGATCGCGCCTGGATCAATACGTTCGGCTTGTGGACGCAAACGGACCGCTCGCTGTTGCCGATCACCGCATTCGACATGGCGGCCATGCGCCAGGCGATCGCCTCGATCAGCAACGTGCGCCTCGAAGGGACTGCAAAAGCGGGCAACTGCAGCACGCATGTCTACTATTTCCACAGCAGCGGCCGCTTGCCGGGCGCAAGCGGTGAGGGAGACCTGCGCGCCTGGATATGCGATGGCAACGGCCGCCCGGCGCGACTCGAGGCGATCGACACAAAGACGGCGGAGAAGCTCGTCTTTGCTTTCGACTGGACACGCCGGCCTGACGTCAGCGCACCCTGAGCGATCGCGGCTTCGGCGGCGCGCGCAGGCCACGCAATGCATGAAAGCGCCGTGCCTGCCGATCTTGAGGGCTTCCCTGAACGTGCGGGGGATCTCTCCGACTGCAGCCCGAGGACCTTACCGCCGAAGCCGTGAATAATGCGCGCGTGGATTCGAAGCACAGGGGAATTCCATGCAGCTGCCCGTCGGTATTCCGCTTCCGCATCGTGAAGCGCTGACCGAGGAAGAACGCATTGCCCGCGCGCGCGCCTTCGCCGACGAACTGGTGCTGCGGCGTACGGTACGCGAATTTGATCCGCGGCCGGTCGCGCGCGAGGTGATCGAGCACTGCCTGCGGGCGGCCGGCAGTGCGCCCAGTGGCGCGAACCAGCAACCGTGGCGTTTCGTGGCGGTCTCCGACCCGGCGATCAAGCGGCGCATCCGTGCCGGTGCGGAAGCCGAGGAGCGCGAGTTCTACCGGCATCGGGCGACCGAGGAATGGCTGCAGGCGCTGGCCGTGCTCGGTACCGATGCCGAGAAGCCCTTTCTCGAGATTGCGCCATGGCTGATCGCGGTGTTCTATGAGCGCTATGGCATCGACGCCGAAGGGCGCCGGCACAAGCGCTATTACCCGCACGAATCGGTCGGTATCGCCACCGGCATCCTGATCGCGGCGCTGCATCGCGCGGGCCTGGCGACGCTGACGCACACGCCCAGTCCGATGGGATTCCTCAACGACATCCTCGAGCAGCCGCGCAACCAGATGCCGTACCTGCTGCTGGTCGTCGGCCACGCGACAGAAGATTGCCGCGTGCCGGATATCCAGCGGATGCCGTTCGACGCCTACGCGCGTTTCGTCTGAGGGTCGTGCGCCGGGAAGCGCGTCGCCGCGCCTGTCGATGGGCTGCCGTCGAAGCGGCGGCCTGACCGGCGCCGCTTCGAAACGCCGCGTTGCGGCGGATGAGCCCTGAAAATCAGGCGTTAGGCAGGGCGGCGTTGTGGTAGACGTCCTGCACGTCGTCGAGCTCTTCGAGCCAATCGATCAGGTCGCGCAGCGTTTCGGCGACCTCGGGGTCGACCGCCACGCGGTTTTCCGGACGCATCACCACATCCGCACTGACCGGCGTAAAACCGGCGGCCGCAAGCGCCTTCTTTACCGCATCGAGGCTGTCCGCCGAGGTCAGCACGGTCGTCTGCGCGGCGTCCGTCTGCACGTCGTCGGCGCCGGCGTCGAGCGCAATCTCGAGCACCTTGTCGTCGCTGCCCGGCTTGCCGGTGTCGACGACGATTTCGCCGAGGCGGTGAAACTGGAACGCGACCGACCCGGTCGTGCCGAGATTGCCGCCGTGCTTGGCCAGCGCATGCCGCACGTCGGCGACCGTGCGCTGGGCATTGTCCGTCATCGCATCGATGATCAGCGCAACGCCCGACGGGCCGTAGCCTTCATAGCGCAGCTCCTGCATGTTGTCGGCGCCGTCCGCCCCCGAGCCGCGCCGCACGGCGCGCTCGATCGTGTCCTTGGTCATGTTCGCCGCGAGCGCCTTGTCGATACCGGCGCGCAGGCGCGCATTGGTGGCCGGGTCGGCGCCGGTGCGTGCCGCGACGGTGATCTCGCGGATCAGCTTGGTGAATACCTTGGCCTTTCTTGCGTCCTCGGCATTCTTGCGGCCTTCGATGCTCGGGCCTCTACCCATGGGAAAACTTCCTGCGCAAAGCGTGATGCGTCGATTCGACGAGGGCGGCAATTATAGAAGGGCGCGGGCCAATTGTCCGCGCCGCCCCAGGCATGCGGCCGATTCGTGCTTGAGGGCGCAAATGGCCGGCAGCGGAATCGTACCGGCCGCCCGCAATCAGGCCGCCGGCACCGTTTCGGCGCCGCCGCGTGCCAGCGGATCGGGCAGGGCATCGCCGGTGCGCGTGAAGCCCAGCGACACCGAATTCAGGCAATGGCGTTCGCCGGTCGGCGGCGGACCGTCCGGAAACACATGACCGAGGTGGCTGCCGCAGCGCGCGCAAACGATCTCGGTGCGAACCATGCCGTAGCTCGAGTCGCGGATCTCGCGAACATGGGTTGCGTCGTACGGCTGGAAGAAACTCGGCCAGCCGGTGCCCGATTCGAATTTCGCCGTCGAACGGAACAACGGCAAGCCGCAAAGGCGGCAGGTGTAGACGCCGTCGAGCTTGTTGTCGAGGAACGCGCCGCAGAAAGGCGCCTCGGTTCCATGTTGCAGCAGCACGCGGCGTTCTTCTTCACTCAGGCCTGCGATCAACGCGGTGCGCTGCGCGGCGGTTGGCGGGGTCAGGTCGAAAGCAGCCATGGGAATCCTCGGTTCGAAGCGGGTGATATGTGCGCGCCATCGGCCTGGATGGACCGGCGCGAGGCTATGGATATGACGGCGACGCGCGCCAAAACCAAGCGCGCGCCGCGCCGGGTGGGTTATGGCCCGGTCCGCTCGTGGCGCCGCAGCCCGTGATCGCGAACGAGGGTGGGCGGGCTGCCTGACCGGGTGCCAAGGGTCGCCGCGACGTGTAACCTTGCATTTTCGGCAATGCCTTCCGGATTCATCGACATGAAAGCACGCACGTCGTTCGGCCAGCACACGCTGGACCGCCAGTATTTCGTTTCGGATGAGGTCTTCGCGGCCGAGCACGAGCGCATTTTTTTCCGTTCCTGGCTGCTTGCCGGACATGTATCCCAGCTTGAAAAGCCGGGCAGCTATTTCCTGTTCGAGCTCGAGCATGAAAGCGTCGTGGTACTGCGCGACCACGCCGGCGAAATTCGCGCGTTCCACAATCATTGCCGCCATCGCGGCAGCCGCCTGTGTCGCGAGGCGCAAGGCACGCTCGGCACGGCGATCGTCTGTCCCTATCACGCCTGGGCCTACGCGCTCGACGGCACGCTGAAGAACGTGCCCGCGATGAAGGAAGTCGCCGGCTTCGACGCCGCCGACTATCCGTTGCACGCCGTGGCGCTGACCAACTGGGAAGGCTTCCTGTTCGTCAACCTGGCCAGGGAACCCGAGTCATTCGAGCGGGCCATGCCGGGCTTGATCGGCCGGTTCACGCAATGGCAGACGGCGGAACTGCGCGCGGCCGACCGGCGCATCTACGAGGTCGATGCAAACTGGAAAATGTTCTTCCACAATTTCAGCGAGTGCTACCACTGCCCGCTGGCGCACCCGCAACTGAACAAGCTGACCGCGTTCCGCAATTCCGAGAACGACCTCGATGAAGGTCCGGTGCTCGGCGGTCCGATGTGGATGAACAACCGTGAGGGAAGCATGACGATCGGTGGCGAACGCTGCGCGCCGGCGTTCGCCGGCCTGAATGCCGACGAGCGCGCCCGTGTGTACTATTATACTTTGTTCCCCGGCGCGTTCCTGTCGTTTCATCCGGATTACGTCATGGTGCACCGCGCGATTCCGCTGGCCAAGGACCGCACGCGCATCGTCTGCGAATGGTATTTCCATCCCGATGCGATCGCCGCGGCGGGTTTCGATCCGAAGCCGGCGGTCGATTTCTGGGACATGACGAACCGGCAGGATTGGGACCTTTGCGTCAACGCCTACAAGGGCGTGATCTCGCGTGCCTGGCAGGCGGGGCCGTACTCGGAACTGGAAAGCCAGCTCGCGGCATTCGACCGGCAATACCTGCGGGCAATGCATGGCGATGCCGAGCCGGCCAGTTCGTTGCGCAGCGCCTGACCGGATGGAAACTGAAATATAGCTCTCCATCAATGCGTTAACGGCTTTATCTGCAAGGCGCGTCACCATGTGGCGTCGAGCCGGCCGCGCCCGGATACGCAGCAGTACCCGCCTCGTGGCAGCCGCGCGCTGTCCTGTAAGGATTTGCGACGCGTCCCGTCCAACGCCCCGTACGAGCCAATCGCGGGCGCGATCGGGAGACGGACCAGGGCGCAGGCAGTCGACTCGCCGCCGCCTGATCCGACTGGTCCCGCAGCGTCCGGCTCGTATCACCTCTTGCCGCGCCCGCAATCCGAAGCGCTGTCGGCGGTGCACGCGCAATACGCCAACCAACCCACTGGAGACTCCTCATGTCGAACACGATCTTCAAGCCCCTCACCCTCGCGCTTGGCGCAGCTTTTGTCGGCTCGGTTTCGCTTGCGCAGATGGCGCACGCATCCCCGGCGTTTCAGTTGACCCCGCTGCTGGCGCCGTTCGCGGCAGCCGGCGCGGACGACAAGGCCGGCGAAGGCAAGTGCGGCATGGACAAATGCGACACCAACAAGGACGGCAAGGCGACCAAGGAAGAGGCAATGGCTGCCGGCTGGACGGCGGCACAATTCGCGATGGCGGACACCAGGCATCAGGGTTTCCTGACCCAGGCCGATTTCGATTCGTATCACTTGCTGAATCGCAGCGAGCCGGTCAAGAAGGGCAAGGAAGGCAGCTGCTCGGCCGACAAGAAGGGCAAGGAAGGGTCCTGCAGCGGCCATTGATCACGCGACGCCGTCGCCGCGTGCACCCGGTCCAGCCCTCCCCGGCAAGGGGAGGGTTGGGCTAGATCGTCGTGCGTCCAGATCTGTTGTCGCGAAGAGCATCGCACACCACTATCTCGCGGTGGGGGCAGTCGTCACGAGATCCCGTGGTCTGGACACGGCCGCCTCAAGGCGCTTCACTTCGCGGGTGAATCCGGAAATCCTCGCGCTGCTCGAATCGTCATCTGCAAACCGCACTGCGGTCCTCGGAAACGGCAGGCGAATCTTCCTCAAGCGCCGCACCGACGTACCCTCCGATTTCTTCGCGGCGGAAGCCGCCGGACTGTCGGCGCTTGCAGCTGCCCGCGCGTTGCGCGTTCCCGAGGTGCACGCGGTCTGCAGCCATGGCATCGCGATCGAAGATCTCGGCCGCGGCCAGCCGGCGGAGTTCGACTGGGAGGAAGCAGGCCGTCGTCTTGCGCTCCTTCATCGCCCGACGGTGGCGCGGTTTGGCTTCGACTCGGGCGGCTACTGCGGCGACACGGCGCAGGACAACCGGCGCGACACGGACGGCCATCGCTTCTTCGCGCAGCGGCGTCTGCTGGCTCAGGCGCAGCGTGCATTCGACCGGCACCGGATCGAACGACGCGACCTCGAGCGCATCGAGTCGCTATGCGCGCGCCTGCGCGACCTGATGCCCGAATCCCCGCCGGTGCTGATCCACGGCGACCTGTGGACCGGCAACCTGCACGCCTGCACCGGCGGCGAGCTGGCGCTGATCGATGGCGCAGCCGTGCACCACGGCTGGGCCGAATGCGATCTGGCGATGCTGACCTTGTTCGGCGAGCCGCCGCGCGCGTTCTTTGCAGCTTACGAGGCCGAGGCGCGTGTCGACTCGAGCTGGCGCAGCCGCGCGCCGCTGCTGAATCTCCATCACCTCCTCAATCACCTCAACCTGTTCGGTGGCAGCTACCTGGCCGGCGTGCGCGCGACCATTCAAAGTCTCGCCTGACCCTGTCCGGGCGCTTCGGCGCGGCACGGCGGCAATCGATCGATCCTCAGCGGCGGGCGGACTTGCCGGTGGATCCGGTCAGAACCTCGTCGATGAACTGCATCGCCTCGTCGGAGCCGGACTGGCCGAGCCAGAACAGCGCCTGCTCCTTGACCTTGCGCGGATGGTCGCCGCGCACCAGCGCGATCAGCGCTGCGTCGGCCTGGTCGTCTTTCAGCTGCGACAGTGCGAATACCGCCTGTTCGCGCACGCCGTCGGATTTTTCCATCGCGATCGCCGCCAGGATGTCGTCGCGCGCGCGCCGGTCGCCGGTCTGCGCCATCCAGAACAGGGCCTGTTCGCGCACGTGCTCGGAGGTATCGGTCTGCGCGATGCGATGGATGCTCGCGTAGCCGTCGTAGCCGTGCGCCTGCGACAGGTCGAACACGGCGTCGGCGCGCAGTTCGGCGTCGGCGTCGGAGGTGGCGACGCGCTCGACGACTTTCGCGCCATCGGCGCCGCGCGCCTGCGCGAGCCAGAACAGTGCCTGCCCGCGCAGTTTGCGTGGATGCCCTGCGTCGGCCAGCCGTGTCAATGCCGGCGTCGCTGCCGCGTCGGCGTGCATTGCAATCGCCGCCAGTTCGACATCGGCCAGTTCCTGCGCGGCCGTCGCGGCGTTGCCGGACAGGAACGCGATGCTGTCGCCGCTGGCGACCGGATCGATCCAGCGCAGCTTGTCGGCGTTGCGCACTTTGCACCCGGCGCTGAATGCACGCGCCTTGTCGACACGGCCGGCTGCAACATGGATGTAGATGTTCATGGCTTCCGGCGCGGCGGCGCGCAGGCCATCGCCATCGTTGCCGATGCTCCAGCTGCGGCTTTCCAGGTCGCAGTCTTCGCGGCTGATGGCGTGCCGGCGCCACTCGTGGCAGCAGGCCGAGCCGAGGCCCGCGACGCCCGGAACCTGCCACGCCGTCCATCCATCCTGGCCGGCGATACGCGCTGCCAGGCTGGCCTCGGTCGCGCTTGCCGCGCCGGCGGCAAACAACAGGGCTATCGAACCGATGATCGTTGCATTCGCGCGCATGGCTGGCTCCATCACTGCTTCAACTCGGATTCGATCACGTCGAGTGCGGCGTCGCTGTTGGTCGTCGTGATGAAGCGCAACAGCGCCTGCTTCTCTTCCTTGGTTTTCGCCTGCCGGTAAAGCTGCAACAGGGCGTCACCGTCGCCGGCCACGAGCAGGCCCTGCATTACCGCATCGCGCAGCGCCGGCGAGCCGGCTTTCGGATACAACCTGACCAGCGCCGCGCTGCCGCCTTCGTCGCCGGCAACGCCAAGCGCCTGGATTGCCTCGACGCGGATCTCGTCCGGCTGCGTGCCTTCGGCGATCACCGTCAGCGACTTGACGTCACCGGCGACGCCGAGCGCCTGGATGATCTCGCGCTGGCTGGCCGGATCCTTCGTGCTGTCGAACAGCTGCTTCAGCTCGCTCGATGCGTCGAGTGCGCCGAGCGCCTGAATCGCCGCCTGGCGCACGCTGCCGTCGGCCTCGTTGCGCGCCGACACGAGGATCAGGTCCTTGCGGTCGGCCACGAGCCACGCCTGGATGATCGCCCGGCGTTCGCGCGGGTCCTTGCTGACTGCATACAACTCGCCGAGACGCTTGATCGCGCGATCCTCGCCGCTGACGCCGAGCATGCGGATCGCTTCTTCGCGCAGCGCCGGATCGTTGCTGGTCTTGGCGACGTCGACGACCGAATCCAGCGCGGCGTCTTCGTCGATCTGGCTCAGCACGAACAGCGCGCGCTTCTTGACCTTGTCGGAGTGCCGGCTCTGCAGCACCTTCTTCAGCAGCGGCACGGCGCGCTCGGGCGGTGCATTCATCAGCCCTTCGACCGCGATTTCGGCGATGTCGTCGTCGTCGCCGGCAGCGGCGCCGGCAGACTCGCGCGCCGTGGCGGCAGCCGGCTGCGTCTGGCGCAGCAGCGCATCGGCGTCCTTGCTCCAGCGGCTGGCCGGAAAATCGTGGTGCAGGCGTTCGACGGTCGCCTTGGCCTCGGTCGTTCGTTTCGCCTGCAGCAGCGCATAGGCCTGCCAGTAGATCGCCGCGTCCGCGCTTTGCGGTTCCTTTGCGCGCAACTGCTTTTCGAGTTCTGCAAAGCGCTTGAGCGCCGTGCTCCAGTCCGACTGTTTGAGCGATTCCTGGCCCTGCCAGTAGAGCTGGTTCAGTTCCTTTCTGGCCGGCGCCATCGCATCTTCAGCCATGCCGCGCGCAACCATCGGCGCCAGTGCGGCCGCAGCGGCGATGGCGGCGGCGAACAGTGCGCGCAGCGTCAATCGGGTCATGACTTGCATGTGAGTGGCTCCCGTGTAGGTCAGGTCTTGTGCTTGCCTGCGTTGTCGATGCGCGCCTGCGTGGCGCGCACCTGGAACAGCAGGTCGGTCTTGCGCAGGTAGTCGCGCAGGCCGTCACGAGATTGGATGGACGCATCGGCCGGCTGGTTAGCAAGGTCGATCAGCACAGGCTCGAGCTGGCGCAGGAAATCTGCCAGGCGCGTGTTGCCCGCGCGTGCCGCGGCGGCCGCATACAGGCGGTTCGAATCGACCAGCGTTGCGGCCAGGTCGCTGTTGCCGGCATGCAAGTCGTTGCTGTCGGAATTGGCCGCCGTCAGCAGCAACCCTTCCGTTGCGCGCAGATGATCGGACACGTAGGCATCGAGCACGCGCGCTGCCAGCGCGCTATCGCGCGCGCTTGCTTCATGCGTTGCGCTGCTGCGCCCGGCGTAGTAACCGATGCCGACGGCAAACGCGACCAGGCAGGTCGCGGCCAGCGCGAGCCGGGGCGACAGCAACGATTGCGCGAGGTCGCGCAGCCGGGTGCGCCAGTCGTCGCGACGCGGCGCGTTCGACGCCTGCTCGATGCGCTGCTCCAGGCGTTGCCAGACGCGTTGCGTGAAGCCGTCGTCCGGCTCGACCGGCGGGGCGGCGTCGGCCGCCTGCAGCGTCCGCTGCAAATCGCGGTAGCGCGCTCGCAGCGATTCGGAACTGCGCAGCGCCGCGTCGATTTCGGCGTTGCGTCCGGCGTCGAGGCCGTCCCGGTAGAAATACAGAATCAGGTCATTGTCGCTGATCGTGTTCATGGCATCACCGCAAGGGTTGCAATGCGCCGCGCAGCTTGCGCACGGCGCGAAAGATTGCCTGTTTCGAGGCGCTGGTGTTCATCGACAGGGTCTGCGAGATTTCCTCGATCGAATGGCCTTCGGCGTGGCGCAGCACGAAGGCGGTGCGTTCGATCACGCTCATGCGCGCCAGATGATCGTCGACATGGCGGCCGATTTCGTCGCCGAGTGCGCGCTGCTCGGGTCCCGGCTCGTCGACGCTGCGCTGGAGCAGGAAGTCGTCATCGTCGTCGCCTTGCGCGCTTGCGTCGGCACTTTCGTGCCTGGCGTTGCGACGCATCTGCTCGAGCGCGGCATTCACTGCGATGCGGTGCAGCCAGGTCTTGAAGCTCGAGCGCCCATCGAACTCGGCGATGTGCCGCCACGCATTGAACAGCGCCTCCTGCACGGCATCCTCGGCCAGGGCTGCGTCGCGCGTGATGCGCACGCACAGCGTGAACAGCATGCGTGCGTAGGCCTCGACCAGAAGTCGAAATGCGCCGCGGTCTCCGCGCCGGGCTGCCGCCACCCGGCGTTCTTCTTCGTTGGCCATGGGCGCTTGGATGGAAGGACCGTTCATTCGGTTAGCAACGCTACTCTGTCCTGGCAGCCGGTGGTATTGGCCATCGAGTCGCCGCCGCGCGGCGATGCGCACGAGCGCGAAACAGCCGCATCGGCGCTGGCCATGGGCAGCCCGCATGCGTCGACCATCGTCGAATTGCCGCGCCATCGCTGGACGGGTGGCGGATGCACCTCTAACATCGCGTGCCCGGTTTCAGCTGCCTGAGGAGTCCCGCACAGTGAAGCGTTTGCTCGCGTCTGCCGTCGCATTTTCTCTTTCTTCGGCCGCGCAGTGCGCGGACAAGCCGCCGACGGTTCCGGCATTCGACGGCAAGCGCCTGTCGCAGGAGGTCAAGACGCTGTCCTCCGACGAATTCGAGGGGCGCGCCGGCAACGGCGGGCGAGACCAGGACGGTGGGCTACGTGGTCGGGCAGATGAAGGCGGCCGGCCTCGAACCGGGCGGCGAGCTGAAGGACGGCAAGCGCGGCTGGACGCAGGCCGTGCCGCTGGCACGTGCGCAGATCTCCGGCACGCCGTCTTTGTCGCTGAGCGTCGCAGGCAAGACGCAGCGCCTGACCCAGGGCGAAGAGATTTCCGTGCGCGCACCGCTGGACGGATCGAAGTCGGTGTCGCTGACGGACCTGCCGCTGGTGTTCTGCGGCTACGGCGTGAAGGCGCCCGAACGCAAGTGGGATGACTTCAAGGGCGCCGACCTGCACGGCAAGATCATGGTCGTGTTGATCAACGATCCGGATTTCGAGACCGGTGTGGGCGATTTCGGCGGCAAGGCGATGACCTACTACGGCCGCTGGACCTACAAGTATGAGGAAGCCGCGCGGCAGGGCGCCGCCGGCATCCTGATCGTGCACGAGACCGAACCGGCCGCCTACGGCTGGGCCACCGTGAAGAATTCGAATACGAACACGATGTTCGACATCGTGCGCGCTCACCCCGAACGCGAACACACCAAGGTCGAGGCGTGGATCCAGCGCGATCTCGCGGTCGACCTGTTCAAGCGCGCGGGCCTCGACTTCGAGGCGCTGAAGAAGCAGGCGCAGACGCGCGACTTCAAGCCGGTGGCGCTCAAGGACGCGACGTTCTCGGCGTCGTTCGCGGTCGACCAGTCGGTGATCACCTCGCAGAACATCCTCGGCCGCGTGGTCGGGAGCAAGCGGCCCGACGAGGTCATCGTCTACAGCGCGCACTGGGATCATCTGGGCGTGGGCGCTCCCGACGCAACAGGTGACCGGATCTACAACGGTGCGGTCGACAATGCGACCGGCACGGCGGCACTGATCGAAATGGGTCGCGCGTTCGCGCATGGGCCGAAACCGGAACGGTCGATCGTGTTCCTGAACGTCACCGCGGAGGAGAGGGGCTTGCTCGGATCGGAATATTACGCGGCGAACCCGCTCTATCCGCTGGCGACGACCGTCGCCGACATCAACACCGATGCCTTGAATCCTGGCGGCGTGGCGCGCAACTTCTCGCAATCCGGCAATGCGCAGTCCGGCCTGCTCGATCTGCTGATCGCCGATGCGAAGGCGGCGGGCCTGGAGTTCAATCCCGATCCGCACCCCGAGACCGGCGGCTTCTTCCGCTCCGATCACTTCCCGTTCGCCAAGCGCGGCGTGCCGGCATTGTCGTTCGGTTCCGGCGACGACATGGTCGATGGCGGCAAGGCGGCCGGCGACGCGGCACGCAAGGACTACATCGGCAACCACTATCATCAGCCGTCGGACGAGTGGCAGGCGGGCTGGACCTTTGCCGGCATGGCACACGACCTGCCGGTGCTGTACAGGGTCGGCAGTGACCTGGCGAACTCGACGCAGTGGCCGAACTGGTCCGCCGATTCGGAATTCCGCGCGATCCGTGACGCGAGCGCGGCCCAGCGCAAGTAGCACCGTCGCCGCCGTGATCTGTCCAGTGCAAGGGCGAACGCGGATCATGTGCCGTGCACGCTGCGGACGTTCCGCCGCAGCGATGCTTGCGATGCTGTGCGGCTTGTTGCACGCGCAGGCGATCGAATTCGGCGGCTACACCTGGGAAGTGCGCTCGGGCAGCGGCGGTCCCGGACCGAACACCTTTGTCGCGAGCAACGTGTCGCTCGATGCGAACGGCTACCTGCACCTGAAGATCTCGCACGACAAGTCGAAATGGACGACGGCCGAGGTGTTCACCGATGTGCGCCTTGGCTTCGGCACGTACCAGTTCAAGATCATCGGTCGGCCGGACCTGCTGGACACCAACGTCGTGCTTGGACTGTTCAACTACACGACGCCGGATGTCGGACCGGATGGTACGAACGAAATCGACATCGAATTCGCGACCTGGGGCGACCCGACTGCCGAGCACGGCAACTGGACGGTGTGGCCGGCAGTGCAGCAGTCCGGCATCAACGCGACGACGTATTCCTACGATACGACCTTGACCGGCGACACGAGCACTCACCGCTTTCAGTGGACTTCGCGCCAGGTTTACTATGAATCGCTGTACGGACTAAGCGATGACGAGATCGGGCTTTTCCGGACCTGGACCTTTGCGCCAGCCGACTACGTGCTGCGCGTGCCGCAGCACCCATTGCCGGTGCACATGAACCTCTGGCTGCTCAACGGCCATGCGCCGACGAACGGGCAGGATGTCGACATCACGATCGCCGAATTCCGCTACATTCCGGATTGCCTGTTCAGCAACGGCTTCGACGACCCGAGTACGATTTGTACCTGAGACTTCGCCTGGAGTGCCAGCCATGCGATTGCTGCCGTTTCCGGCCCTGCTTCTGATCGCCGTCACCAGTCCGGCCCTGCCCGAAGAGGTTGCCACGATGTTCACGCTCACGTCTTCCGCATTCGCCAGCGGCCAGCCGATTCCGAAAAAATATACGTGCGAAGGCGATGACCGGTCGCCGCCGCTGGCCTGGGCCGGCGCGCCATCCGCCACGAAGAGCTTCGCGCTGATCATCGACGACCCCGATGCGCCGGATCCGGCCGCGCCGCGCATGACGTGGGTGCACTGGGTGGTGTACAACATTCCGGCAACGGCGACGATGCTCGGCGAGGGCTCCAGCAGCGGCGCGCTTCCCGCAGGCGCGGTCGAAGGACACAACGATTTTGGTCGGGTGCGCTATGGCGGACCGTGTCCGCCGATCGGACGCCATCGCTATTTCCACAAGCTCTATGCGCTGGACACGTCGCTGCCAGCCGGCAAGCCGCTCGACAAAGGCGGCCTCGAGTCCGCGATGAAAGGCCATGTGCTCGCGCACGCCGAACTCATGGGCACCTACCAGAAGGGTGACAAGTAGCGTGGATGGTGCCGTCCCGTTTGAATCAGGAGCCTTGAACCCGGGTTACGCGGATGGGAGCTGATCAACGCGGATAGTGCAAAAGCCGCGATAGGGTAGGGCGCGGGCGCGGTCGATTCCAGAAACAGGGAATGCTCCGCGCAGTTGCGCTTCTCGTCGGCGTATTCCGCGTTCGAGGCTCTTTTTTTTCATCCTGGCCCGGGATCCGCCAGCCGATTGTATTTCTTGAGCACCTCGCGCAGGCGGTCGTGCGGCAGCGCGATGACCTCCAGGTCGTTTGCGCCCTTCATCGTTTCCGCGGCAACCATCGCGTTGATGATCGCTTCCTCGGTGGCCTGCACGGTGGCGAGGAATACCGGGTTCAGCTGCTGGTTCGGCAGCATCGTCAGCGTGCGCAGGCCGTTGGCGGCCGCGCCGCCCGGATTTGCCGTCGAGAACGCGATGAAGATGTCGCCGGAACCGTCGCCGGCGAAACTGCCGTCGCGGCCGAGACCGAGCGCCGCGCGTCGCGCCAGGCGCTTGAGCTGCGTCGGGATCAGCGGCGCGTCGGTCGCGACGACGATGATGATCGAGCCGATATCTTCTTCGCGCACGGCATGTTCGGGGATCTCCCTGCCGACCGGCACGCCGGCGATGCGCAGCTGGCTGCGCCTGCCGTAATTGCATTGCACCAGCACGCCGACCGTGTAGCCGCCGAGCTTGGCCGGCAGCACGCGTGACGACGTGCCGATGCCGCCCTTGAATTCGTTGCATATCATGCCGGTGCCGCCGCCGACATTGCCCTCGTCGACTGGTCCGCCATGGGCCGTGTCGAGGGCGTGGAACGCATGCTCGGCCTTGACGTGGAAACCGTTCATGTCGTTGAGGTCGTCGTCGGCGGTTTCGGCGACGATGGGCAGTGACCACGAATAGCCTTCCGAGTCCGGCGGCGCCTTGCGGATGCGCCAGGCGATGACCGCGTCGCGAACGACGCCGACGCTGTGCGTGTTCGTGATCATCACCGGCCCGTCGAGGACGCCGGATTCCTCGAGCCAGGTCGTGCCGGTCATCTCGCCGTTGCCGTTCAGGGAGAACCAGCCGCCGAAGACCGGATCGAGGCTGTCCTTGCCGCGTGGCAGCACTGCAGTCACGCCGGTGCGAACCGGGCCCGCGCCGATCTTGAGCTTGCCCGATCCGGAGATCAGCGTGGTATGGCCGACTTCGACACCCTTGACGTCGGTGATGGCGTTGAACTGCCCCGGCGTGCCGTCGAAGGGCACGCCGAGATCGCGCGCCCGCGGTTTCGCCACGGCCGTGCCGGCAACGAGTGCGAGCGAAAGGACAACCGCGATCGCGGCGCCGGACATTTTCATGACTGACTCCCGTTGCACGCAAGCGTGCTGCTGCGGCCGCACCGGTGTCCGCCGCGGTCCCGCTGCGCAGAGGGTAGCGTGCGGCGCAAACCAAGTCGATGCGCGCCGGCGGCGCGTCCGCGGCCGACCTGCAGGACGCGTTTGCATTCGCCGGCGCCCGATGCTGGAATGCGCCGGGCACCGCGCAGTGCGGCGTCATCGTCCAGAGGGGATCCGTTGAGTTCGAAAAAGCGGCGCGACACTCGGGTGGGCAGCCTCGACTGCGTCGGCGTCGGCATCACGCTGGGTTCGCACCTGACGCCGCTCGCGCGCAATTGCATCGAGGCGGCCGACGTCGTCTTCGTCGCCGTTTCCGATGCCATCGTCGAGCGCTGGCTCGAAGAGATGCGGCCGAACGTTCGCAGCCTGCAACCGCTCTACGCCGAGGGCAAGCCGCGCCGGCGCACGTATCGCGAGATGGTCGAGGCAATCCTTGCCGAAGTGCGCGCCGGCAAGAAGGTCTGCGTCGCGTTCTACGGCCACCCCGGCGTGTTCGCCTGGGCACCACACCGTGCGGTTGCGGTGGCGCGCCGCGAAGGCTATTCCGCGCACATGGAACCTGGCATATCCGCCGCCGATTGCCTCTATGCCGATCTCGGCATCGATCCCGGCGCGTTCGGCTGCCAGCATTTCGATGCGCGCCAGCTGCTGTACTGGAAGCATCGCATCGATCCGACCGCCTACCTGATCGTCTGGCAGGCCGGCATGGTCGGCAGCGACATTCCGCGCGCGGGTTCCGGAGGCAACGCCGCCTGTCTTGCGCTTCTGGCCGAGCGATTTGCGCGAGATTATCCGCGCGATCACAAGCTGATCGTCTACCGGGCAGCAACGCTGCCGGTCCACGCGCCGCGGATCGAACGGATCGCGCTGCACAGGCTTGCCGCGGTCCGCATCGAGGCGCCCGACACGCTCGTGTTTCCGCCGGTCCGGCGCGCGCTTCCCGATGGGAAAATGCTGCGGCGAGCGGCAAGAGTCGCGCGGCCGCGCGCGTGATCGGGCGCGTGCGATTGCGCGCGCTCGCGCGCGGCGACCTTGCATTGTTCCGCGCGCTCTATTGCGACGCCGAAACGATGCGCCACATCGGCCGCCCGTTCTCGCACGCCGATGCGGCGGCAAGTCTGCGCGCCACGCTTGTCGCCTCGCGCGAGGCCGCGGGACCATTCTTTTGCACCATCATCGAGCGCGGCAACGATCGGGCCGTGGGCCTGTGTTCAATTCGTCCCACCGCCGATCCCCGCTGCCACGAGCTCGGCATCATGATGGTGCGCACGGCGCGCGGACGCGGGCTGGCGCGCGAAGCACTCGGCGTGCTCATCGACGCGGCATTCCGGACATTGCCGATCACCGGCGTTTCGGTGCAGTATCGCTGCGCCAATGCGGCCATGGCGCGCGTCTGCGACGGCCTGGGGTTTTCGCCCGCCCGCATGTCGCAATCTGGCGCAAGGGCGAAGACGTATGTCAGGATGCTGCGACGACCGCGATTGCAAATGTACTTCGAACAACCAGCGAAGAGGAAACCAATGTCGAAAATCATCGAGTTCCTGGAGCAGGCCGGACGCGACGCCGCCTTGCGTCACGCAACGCGCGAGCAGCTGCTGCGCGGCATGAGCCGGGTCAATATCGGCAAGACGCTGCAGGACGCGGTACTGAACGCCGGGTCGGCCGGACTGGCAGCACTCATCGACGCGCGCGAGACGATGTACTGCCAGAATCAGTCCAAGACGCCGCCGAAGGCTCCGGCGAAAGCGCCACCGAAGAAGGCACCGCCGAAGAAGAAGGCTCCAGCGAAGAAGGCGCCGGCGAAGCAACCTGCCAGGAAAGCCCCGAAACGCAAGCATTGAGGTCGACGATTGCCGTTTTCCGGTACTTGCAGCGGCGCCCGGCACTTTGCGCCGGGCGCTGGCTCGCGTGCGTCGCGCTGCTGATCGTTGGACCCGACCTCGCGGCGGCAGAGACTCCCGACGAACTCCTGCAACGCGCCGATTACCTGAAGACCGGAAACAATTCCGAGTTCCAGACGCTGCTCGTGCAACTCGACGCCCAGGCACCGGCGTTGTCGGTCGCGCAACGCGACTTCATCGACTATCTGCATGCCTGGCAGTTGGGTTACCTGGGCAGATACGAAGACGCATTGGCCGCTTTTCAGGCGTTCCTCGCGCGGGTCAGCGACCCGACGGCGCAGGCGCGCGCACGGATTTCGCTGATAAACGTGCAGGTGAACGCCGCGCATTACGAGGATGCGTACGCGACGCTCGCGGCGCTGCTGGCGTCGGCAGACAAGATCCAGGACCGCACCGCCCGCCGGCTGAGCCAGACCGTGGCGGCGACACTGTACGGCGACGCCGGGCAATACGACCTGTCGCTGCGCTATGTCGAGCAGGCTCTCGCCTACGATCAAAGCGACCGTTCGACCTGCATCGCGCTGACGACGAAGGCCGGGACAATGGCGCGAAGCGGCCAACTGCGCGCCGACGATGCGAGTGCGCAGGCAGGTCTTGCTGCCTGCATGCGCATCGATGACGTGCTGTATGCCAACCTGATCCGAACGTATCAGGCGCAGGCGCTGGTCGCCAACGGCCGCAGCCATGACGCGCTGCAATTGCTGCAGCCACACGACGCGGAAATTCTCGGCACGCACTCTGCCGCGGCCACTTCGATATTCCGTTCGATCCTGGCGCGCTGCTATCTGCTGGGCGGCGACCTCGACAAGGCGCGCGAGTCGGCGCTCAGCGCGATCGACGACGGCGTCAAGCAGGCCTATTCGAAGCCGGTCGCGGACGCCTACGAAGTGCTCTATCAGGCAGCCAAGCGGCAGGGCCGGCTCCAGGACGCGCTCGACTATCACGAAAAATACGCCACCGCCGATCGGGCCTACCTCAGCGACACGACGGCGCGGACGCTCGCCTACCAGATGGTCAGCCAGCAGGTGCTGGACAAGAAGCGCCAGATCGATGCGCTCAACGAGAAGAATCAAGTGCTGCAGCTGGAAGGCGAAGTGGCCGCCAAGGCCGCCGAGACCGAAAGACTCTACGTCGCCTCGCTGGTTATCGGACTCGTCTCGATAGCGCTGTGGGCGTATCGCACCAAGCGGTCCCAGGTGCGTTTCCAGAAACTCTCACGCCGCGACGGCCTTACCGGAATCGTGAACCGCCAGCATTTCATGGACGAATCGAAGCGCGCGCTGAAGTATGCCGCCAAGTCGTCGCGCGACGTCAGCCTGATCCTGATCGATCTGGATCATTTCAAGGTGGTCAACGACACGCGCGGCCATGTGGCCGGCGACGGCGTGCTGAAACAAACGGTGGCGACCTGCCAGCAATACATGCGCTCGATCGACCTGTTCGGACGCCTGGGTGGCGAAGAGTTCGGGGTTCTGCTCCCCGACTGCGGACTGGACATCGCCGAGCGACGCGCCGAGGAACTTCGCTGCGCCATTGCCCAGAGCGTGCGCGTGGATCCGGAGATGGCCGTGTCGGCGAGTTTCGGCGCCACGTCGACGCGCGAGTCGGGCTACGACCTGCGCCAGATGCTGATCCACGCGGACAGCGCGCTGTACCAGGCCAAGCGAGCCGGTCGCAACCGCGTCCAGGTCGTCGACAGCCTGCTGGCGGCGACAACGGCACCGCTTGCCTGAGAACCGGGCGGACGTTGCCGAGCGGCCCCGTTCGGTGCAATATCGCATCAGTACCCGGCTTGCCGGGGGCGCCGCGTGATCGGCGCCAGGAAGCAAAGGGAGTTGAGGCCGCACAATGGCGATGCCGGGCACACTGCGTTCCGCGATCGGGCGAATCTGCCTGTTGGTGGCCCTCGCATTGTCGGCGGCGGTTGCCGATGCGGCGGAGGATCCGGGCGATCTGCTCAAGCGTGCCGATGACGTAAAGACATCGGACCACGCCCAGTTTCTCGAGATCGTGCACCGGCTCGATGCCGATCGCCAGCAGCTGTCTGCCGTGCAGCTAACCTATCTGCGCTACCTGCAGGCGTACGAATTGTCGTTCGGCGGCAGCTACGATGCTGCCATTCCGGAACTGGAAGCAATCGTGCGCGAGTCGGACGATGTCGTGCTGCGTTTCCGCGCCGACGTCACGCTGACCAACATCCTGGCGCTGTCGGCCCGATTCGAAGAAGCCTACAGGCACCTGAACGAGTTGCTCGAGTTGCAGCCGAAGATCGAAGACCGGTCCACGCGCCTGCTCGGATTCGGCATCGCCGCACTGCTTTACAACCAGGCCGGACAATACGACCTGGCCATGGCAAATGCCGAGCGCTGGCTCGCCGAAGACGGCGACGGCGCCGCCTGCAAGGCGAACTACCTCAAGGTCGAGGCGCTTTATCGCACGGGAAAGCTCTCCGCCGACAGCAGCGACGCCAAAATGGGCCTCGAGGCATGCGTGAAGATCGGCGATCCGGTGTATGCGAACCTGATCCGCACGTTCCTGGCAAACCTGGCGATCGACGAGAAACGCCAGTCGGCAGCGATCAAGCTGCTGCTCGACAACTACGCGGCGATCCAGAAGTCCGGCTACAGCCGCCTGACGTCGGAAGTCGATTCGATCCTGGCACGTGCGTGGCTCGACAGCGGCGACCTGGACGAAGCGGCCCGCTATGGTCGCAGCGCGGTCGACAAGAGCGTCAGGGACGAAACCACCAAGCCGCTGGTCGATGCCTACCAGGTGCTCTATCAGGTTGCCGCGCGTCGCGGCGACTACCAGTCGGCGCTCGCCTATCACGAAAAATATGCAGTCGCGGACAAGGGCTATCTGGGCGAGACGAGTGCGCGGGCGCTCGCGTTCCAGATGGTCAACCAGCACATCCAGGACAAGAAACGGCAGCTGGACGAGTTGAGCGAGAAGAATCAGCTGCTGCTGCTCCAGCACACGGTTTCGGAAAAGTCCGCGGAGGCCGAACGACTCTACATCCTGCTGCTGCTTCTGGTGATCGCGTTCATCACGCTGTGGACCTATCGCCTCAAGCGCTCGCAATTGCGCTTCCAGCGACTTGCCCGGCGTGACGGCCTGACCGGCATCGTCAACCGCCAGCACTTCATGGACGAGGCGAAGGCGATGCTGCAGGCATGCGCCCGCGCCGGGCGCGAGGCCTGCCTGATCCTGGTCGACCTGGACAACTTCAAGCGCGTCAACGACACGCATGGTCACGTCGCCGGCGATGGCGTGTTGAAGCAGACCGTGGAAATGTTCCAGCTGCACATGCGCGCGGCCGACCTGTTCGGCCGCCTCGGCGGAGAGGAGTTCGGCATCATGCTGGCCGATTGCAGCCTCGAGACGGCGTGCACGCGGGCGGAGGAATTGCGCACCGCGATCGGAAGTTTTGCCCGGGCCGGCGTCACGATCACGGTGACGGCCAGTTTCGGCGTCACGTCGAGCGGCCAGTCCGGGCATGACTTGCGCCAGATGCTGATCCATGCCGACAGTGCGCTGTACCGCGCCAAGCGCAACGGACGCAATCGCGTGGAAGCTTTCGCGTCGACTCTCGACACGCGTTCCGGCGCGCCGCCGACGTTCGCAACCTGGGATATTTCACGGACCCCGGCGGATTGAACCGCCACGTCGTTGCCGTCACGGCTTGCCGCCGCGACTCCAGCGCCGTCGCACGCGGCGGCCGCATCGACGCGTATTCGGCGCATCCCGCGCAATGCCGCGGCAGCCTGTGCCAGGCGCGCGGGCAAGAGCGCTCCGCTGACTTTCTTCCGCGATCGATCGCGACGATTTGCCGATGCGCTATCTTATGGGTTGTTCGCCGTCGCGCGTTGCCTCGGACCCAGACCAGGCTCTGCGGTCAGCATCGATATCCGGAATGATCGGCATGCATCGACTTTTTTTCGCGATATATCCGGACTCGGCGGCGCTGCAGGAGATCGAGCGCGTCGCGGCGAACCTGCGCGCCGCAGGGACCATTCGCGGGCGCTGGACCTCGCCGGACAAATACCACATCACCGCACGCTTTCTCGGCGACTACCCCGACGCCTGCGAGGATATGGTGGCGCGCGCGGCCGCCGCGGCGATCCAGGTGCGCGCCGCGGCGTTCGAGATCACGCTCGATCGCATCGCCACGTTGCGCGGGCGTTTTCAGGTGCCCTGCGTGTTGCGTTGCGCGGCGCGGTGCGAACCGGCGATCCAGGCGCTATGGCAAGACCTCGGGGCCGCGCTGTCGACGTCGCCCGTGCAGGAGCAGACGCAACGGCGCTTCCTGCCGCATCTGACGCTGGCCTACGGCGACCGGATGTTCGATGCCCCGCTCGGCATCGCGCCGATCGTCTCGCGGATTGGCGAATTCGTGCTGGTCGACAGCCATCGCTCGGCGCACGTGGTGCGCGGGCGCTGGCCGCTGCGCGCCTGAAGTCCCGGCACCCGACAGCCGCGCGTTTGCTGAATACGTTCTTCACGCCGCGTTGGTAATGCCCGGCTACGATGTCCTGTCGAAGCAGTCGATACAGGAGAGCCGACAATGTCCGCAAGACCGCATTTTCCGTTGGCGCGATTCGCGTGCTGCAGTGTCGTGACGGTCCTCATGGCCGCCTGCGGCAATCAGTCATCGAATGCGCCGCCGCCGAATCCAGCCGGCGCCGCGCCGACTGCGGCGACCGCGCCGCCGCAACCGCCGGCGCAACCGGCGCCGAACGATCCGCAAAAGAACGCCTCCGTCGCGGAATTGATCTCCGGATCGAATGCCACGCAGCCGGCCACAACGCCTCCGCCTGCGCCAGCCGTGCAGGCTGCGCAGAACCCGCCCGGTGCGGCATCGCCCGGCGAGGCGTCGAACCCGGCGGCGCCCGCCGATACCGCCGGTGCAGTCGAATATGCGCGCGTCGTCAGCGTGCAGAAAATTCCGGGACCCCGGCAGATCTGCAGCAACCAGACCGTGGTCGAGCGGCGTGCGCCGGAAGACAGGCATCGCGTCGTCGGCACCGTGATCGGGGCGCTTGCCGGCGGCGTGCTCGGCCATCAGATCGGCGGCGGCCGTGGGCGCACCGTGGCAACGGTCGGCGGCGCGGTGGCCGGCGGGGCGATCGGGCGAAAAGTGCAGGCAGATCAGCAGGACCGTGACACCGTGACGCGTGTCGTCCGGCATTGCCGGCCGGCGACCCAGGCCGAGGCCGAGGGTGCCACGCTGTATGACGTCGTCTACTCGTACCAGGGCCAGAACCTGCATGCACGGCTGGACTACGACCCGGGCGATCGGGTCGAGTTGCCCGTGCGTGGCGTCGAATAGGCTGCCGGATAACGCAACTGTCAGGAATTTGCGCATTTGTGCGCATGACTGATGGCGGCATGCGCGCGAGCCGAAACGCGTTAACCTGATCGCGCTGCTCTTGGCTTGGGGTAGGGCATGAACGCATCGCGGTGGTCGGGGATACTTGGCGTGTGGGTGCTGCAGGCGCTGCTCGCCAGTTGCGGCGGCGGCTCTTCGAACAGCAGTTCCGGTTCGATGCCGCCACCGCCGCCGCCGTTGCCGGTCTTCGATCCGGCCTACCTCGCATCGGCGCCCTCGCCGTTTGCTGCCGGCTGCGACGGCGTTGCCGTCAATGGCACGGTCTACGTCAATGCCGAAGTCGAGCCCTACGTCGCGGTTGATCCGCAAAACGGGCAGCGTCTTGTTGCGGTCTGGCAGGAGGATCGCTGGTCGACCGGTGGTGCGCGCGGCATCATTGCCGCAGCGTCCAGTGACGGCGGGCATACCTGGAGCCGGCACGCATTGCCGTTCACGCGCTGCGGCGGCGGCAATTCCGCCAACGGCGGCGACTACGAACGCGCCAGCAATGCCTGGGTTACGATCGGGCCCGATGGCACGGCGCATGTGCTGGCGCTTGCGTTCGACGGGCAGCTGATGGCACCCGGATCCAGGAGCGCCGTGCTGGCCGCGCGCTCGACCGACGGCGGCAACTCGTGGGGCGCGACCAACGCGTTGATCGTGGATGCGGATGTCGCATTCAACGACAAGGATGCGATCACCGCCGATCCGACCGACGCGCGCTTCGTCTACGCCGTCTGGGACAGGCTGTCGACCGACAATCTGGGTCCGACTTATTTCTCGCGCAGCGCAGATGGTGGCGCGACGTGGCAGCAAGCGCGCGCGATCTACGATCCGGGACTCACCAACCAGACCATCAGCAATGCCCTCGTCGTGCTCCCGAACGGCACGCTGGTCACGATGCTGCTGGAGCTGGATGCGACGTCGGCAACCACGTTTACGGCGCACATCGCGGTGATCCGCTCGACCGACAACGGCGCGACATGGTCCGCGCCGGTCAAGGTCGCCGACGCGCTGACCGTCGGCACGCGCGATCCGGACTCCGGCGCTTCGATACGCGACGCCTCGCTGATTCCGGAAATCGCGGTCGGCCCGGGCGGCAAGCTTTTCGTCGTCTGGCAGGACTCGCGCTTCAGCAACGGCGCGCGCGACGCCGTTGCCGCTGCGCATTCCGACGACGGCGGGCTGACCTGGTCGGCGCCGGTCCGCGTCAACGCCGATGCGTCGGTCGCGGCGTTCTCGCCGATGGTGCATGTGCGCAGCGATGGCGTGATCGGCGTGACCTATTACGATTTTCGCGCGAACACGGGCAGCGCGGCGACCCTGCTCACGGACTATTGGCTGGCGCGCTCGTCCGATGCGGTGACCTGGCAGGAAGGCCAGATTGCAGGTCCCTTCGACCTGAATCTGGCGCCTGTCGTGACGACGCCGGGGTCCGGCGACTTCCTCGGCGACTACCAGGGCCTGGGCAGCGCCGGAAACCTGTTCGAGCCTCTGTTCACGCAGACCAACGCCGGCAACGCGACCAATCGCACGGATATCTACGCCGCGCCCGCGGTATCGGTAACGGCCGGCGTATCGGCGTTGCAAACCGGTGCGGCAATTTCAGCCGGCGCCGCAGCCGAGAGTTTCGTCGTGACAGCGCAGATGCAGCAGCGCGTATCGGACAATCTCATCGAGGCGATGCGCCGCCGCCTGCCACGCGGCGCAGAACCGCAGCGCCAGGATAAACCAGGGCTTGATTGGTGAGCCGCTCAACGCGCCTTCGGAACAGGCTTCCCGATCATCCTGCCCGCGAATGTGGGCATACGACCACCGGCGGAATCTTCGATCGCGGGCCAAGGCCCGCAAATGTCAACCTCGCGCCGGCAACGCCTGGAACCCGCGCTCTCGTCCTGCCGCGACGGATACGTGCTTTCAACGCGCCCGCAGGCGAAAGCGCTCGCGGTAGTCGGCCGGCGTGAGCGAGGTCTCGCGCTTGAACAGCTTGCGGAAGCTCGGAGCATCGCTGTAGCCGCAGCGTTCGACCACCTCGTCGAAACTCAATTGCGTCGCCTCGAGCAGGGCCTTGGCGCGTTCGACGCGCAGATGCTGGATGTAGCCCAGCGGACTGGTGCCGTAGTTCG
>DATNFS010000016.1:0-23763 GCA_035606275.1 Rudaea sp. | reverse complement strand
TACGGCGAACATGAAGGCTACTACGCCGACGGGCTGTTCCGTCTCGCGTGGCTGTCGGCGCGCCAAACCGTCACGCTGGCCGCGATCGCGCGACTCGAAGGTGCGCTGGATGCACAGGACGCCGCCGGATATATCGGCGTCTATCCGCTCGACTACCGTCTCGGCGATCAGGATCCGAACGACGGCGAATTGTGGACGCAAGGCCGCATGTTCCAGGCGTTGCTCGCCTGGTTCGAGGCAACGGGCGACCAGCGGATTCTCGCGGCCGTCGACAAGGCAGCTAAGCTGACGCTGGCCGCCTACGAGTACCGGAGTTACTTCGAGCGGCTGGGTTATGTCACGGGCGGCGGCGGTGTTTCACATGGCGTCGGTTTCTCCGACGCGCTGGAATGGTTGTATCGCCTGACGGGCGACGAGACCTATCGCAACGGCTATTTGTGGCTGTATGCGGACTATTCGAACAGCAACGTTCGCGACGACGATCTGACGCCACCGCATCTTTCCGATGCGAGCAGACCCTGGTATTCGCACACGCCGCACATCGCCGAAGCGCTGGCGATGCCGGCGATCGCTGCGGCTTACGGCGGACCGGACGAATATGCGCAGGCCGCGGATCAGGTGCTCGGCAAGCTGCGGCAATACTCCAATCCTGGAGGCGGACCTGTCGGCGATGAATACGTTGGCGGACGCAGCGGATCGTTCGAGCAGATGTCCGAGTACTGCTCGATGACCGAAACGATCGCGTCGCTAAACCGCCTCGCGCAATTCCGCGACGCGATGGCGACCGGCGACATTGCCGAACGCATCGCGTTGAACAGCGCACAGGGCGCACGCCTGCACCCCGCCGCGACTGCGATTTCGTACCTGACGGCGGACAACCGGTTGTCCGCCACGCAAACCGCGATGTATGGCGACCGCCTGCTGTACTCGGCATCGCATCTCGCCGCGGCCTGCTGCTCGCTGAACTCCACGCGCCTGCTGCCCTACTACGTCGAAGGCATGTGGCTGAAGGAAGCCGGCGGTGCCGGCCTCGTGGCACGGCTGTACGGCGCATCGATGCTCGATACGACGATCGGCGGGATACCGGTCCATGTCGTGGAGGAAACGGACTTTCCGTTTTCCGACAAGATTCTTTTCACGATATCGCCGGACGCGCCGCTGGAATTCCGCCTCACGCTGCGCATTCCCGACTACGCGCAAGAAGCGAGCATTGCCGCGCCAGCCGACATGAACATCTTGCGCGGGCCGGATCGACTTGAAGTTACCGGCACGTGGAATTCCGGCGACACCGTGTCACTGGACCTCGCCTTCACCGTTCGTCGCGTGCGCGACGGCCGGGGCGAAAGTGCCGTGGCCTACGGTCCGCTGCTCTATGCACTGCCGGTCGCGGCGGTTGCCGTGCCGGGCCGCATCACGCGCGCGCAGGACGCGACCTCGACGCTGGAATTCCAGGACACCGAATATCTGCCGTCGGCGGACACGCCGAAGTACCTGCTGCCGGCCGATCTGGACTTCAAGCCGGTGTCGCTTCCCGACGGAGACCTGTTCGATCCATGGAGCAGGCCTCCGACCGGCCTGAGCGGTTCGCTGCTCGCGCCCGACGGATCGCGTGTAAATGTGACGCTGCAGCCACTCGGCACGACGCTGCTTCGTGTCACCGGATTTGCCGACGATCAAGTCTTTGTCGACGGATTCGGATCCTAGCTTCCCGTTTCTTTCCTGGCGCCGAGGATGCGATCCATGCGGCGCAGGCGGTCGGCGAGAACGCGCATGACGTGCAGCGCGAAATTCGGCGTCTGCTGAACCAGAAACTGGAAGCGGCGGCGATTGACGCCGACGATCCGCGACGGGGCCGTTGCGACTGCCGACGCCGAGCGCGGCGAATCGTCGATCAGCGCCATCTCGCCGAAGATCGCGCCGCGTTCGGCGGTTTCGACGACAACCTCGCCGACGCGAATCTGCACCGCGCCTTCGAGCAGCACGTAGAGCAGATCGCCCTTGTCGCCTTCGTTGAAGACGATCTGTCCCGGCGACAGGTTGATCGTCTCGGTCTCGAGTCGGAACAGGTCTGCCGGATTCACTTCGCCTTCCCTTGATTGGTCAATGCGCGCGCGCCAGCGGCGGCGTTATCGGCTAGCGAGCATCCACGTCTATTGTGACAAGATCGTGACGCGTGCGCTTGTGCGGCAACGGGCTTTTGCCGCAAGCGAGCATTTGGCGCGAACGGCGTTCCTGCCATCTGAGCATGTTATGGCGCGCCCAGGATCAATGTATCGTCGTGTCCGACGGAACGCCGATGCGACGCCCTTTCGACGACCAACCCATCGGTTCGTGACAGGACATGACCGGCGCGACGCCGCCGTACGTGGCGTCGCGCCCGCCGGTCCCGGAGACCGGAATCGCTGCCGCGAGTTACGCGGGTGGCGGGGCGTGGCCCGCGTCGCCGTTGACGAGGTCCGGCCATTTCACTTCAATGCCCTTGCGGTGGCCTTTCTCCGTAATCTTCAGACCCTCCGGCGCGATCGTGATCGTGTAGGTCTTTTCACCGATGGCGAGTTCGCGCCGCAACGGTTTGTCGAGTTTGGTCATGATTTACTCCTCTGCGTGGGCCTGCGGGTGACATGAAACCAGTGAAACTGGCAACTTACAACATCAACGGCATCAGATCACGCCTGCCGCGGCTGCTGGACTGGCTCGAACGCGAGGCGCCCGACATCGTCTGCCTGCAGGAATTGAAGGCCGCGGACAAGGAATTTCCGGCCCTGGCGCTGCGCGCGGCCGGCTACGGCGCGCTGTGGCTCGGGGAAAAATCCTGGAACGGCGTGGCGATCCTGGCGAAGGATTCGCAGCCGCTGCCGATCCTGCGCGGACTGCCCGGCGCGAAGGCCGATAGCCAGAGCCGCTACCTCGAAGCGGCGGTCGACGGCATGGTCGTGGCCTGCCTGTACCTGCCGAACGGCAATCCGCAGCCCGGGCCGAAGTTCGACTACAAGCTGGCCTGGTTCGAACGCCTGATCGCCCGCTCCGCCGAGCTCCGTGCCAGCGGCCATCCGGTCGTGCTCGCCGGCGACTTCAACGTCGTGCCGACCGACTTCGACATCTACAACACGCGCTCGTGGCTCAAGGACGCGCTGCTGCAACCGCAGAGCCGCGAGTGTTTCCGGCGCCTGCTCGCCCAGGGTTGGACCGACTCGATCCGGCACTTGCACCGGGACGAACGCATCTACACGTTCTGGGATTATTTTCGCCGGCACTGGCAGACCAACTCGGGCCTGCGCATCGACCATATCCTGCTCAACGCCGAACTCGCCCCGCGGCTGAAGTCGGCCGGCGTCGACACCTGGGTGCGCGGCGAACCGGGTGCCAGCGATCATGCGCCGACCTGGATCACGCTTGCTCCCGCAGCGGCCCGCCGCAGCCGCGCGCGCAAGCGCTGAGGCGCCCACGCGCGTGAAGACCCTGGAAGGCAGCGTGCAGCAGGGGTCGCTCAGATGAGCGCGCGCACGTAGTTGATCGGCGCGTGGTCGGCGAGGTCGCGCACCACGACGTTGTTGCGGCCGCCGGTGTAGTTCAGGAAATATTCCACGCGCGCATTTTCGCGATCGGCCGTAATCTCATTCTCGCTGATCGTGTCGCGCACGCTGCCGAAGCGGTCGATGTAACGCTTCGGCCCGCTGTCTGCATACCAGGCGCTCGCCGGTGGAACCGTGCAGACGATGTCGCAGCAGTCGACATAGCGGACCGCTGCAGCGAGGTCGAGCGTGGCGACGAATGCCTTGTCGCCGACGCGCGGACAGCCGAACGTGACAAGGCGCCGCGCCCGCCAGCGCGACATCGCCAGCGTCGCCAACGCTGCGCCGAGACTGTGCCCGGTCAAGGTCAGGACACCTTTTCCGCCATGCTGATCGACCCAGCGTTCGACTTCGGCTCGCACACCCTCGAACGCGCCGGCGAAACCGGTGTGGACGTTGCCGCCCATGGTCCACGGCGTCGGCCGCACGTTGATGTCGGTGCCCAGGTCGGTGATCTCGCCCGGCTCGGTGCCGCGGAAGGCGACCAGGGTTTCGCCGCTGTCCTGCCTGACGACAGCGAACGCCTCGGTGCCGGTCTTCGCATCGGCAAATCCGGCCCACTGCGTCAGCCCGGCGCTTGCGAGCGAATCGACCAGCTGCTGGCGGTGCGCCGCATCGCTTTCGAAATGCCGGTAGGCAAGGCGCGAACATTCAGCGCAGACCGCGTCGGGCGCGACCGGCGCGCCGGTCGCGAACACGGTCGGTCGCAGGGCGGGGCGATAAAGCGCGTCACGCGTGGCGTCGTAATCGATCACCGCCCGGTCCTCATCGTCGGCGAAAAGGCGTCCCTTTCAAGGAGTGGCGATTGCGACGATTGTCCCAGCGCGGCGCCGATCCTCACGATGAATTTCAGGAAAAAGCGACGCGGATTACGCCTTGAACTTCTCGGCAAGCAGCGCACGGCGCCCGGCGAGAGCTGCCTCGTCGAGCGGCCCGAGCATGCCGCGGCGCGCCTCGGGGATATGCGCCACCGCATCATCGGTATTGCCGAACACGTAGTGCTGGAACAGTGCCGCCCACGCAGCGCGCTGCGGCGCAGGCATGCGGCGCAGGCTGATCAGCGCGTGGGTCAGGCAATCGAGGCCGGCGTTGTTGCCGTGCGAGGCTCCCCACCAGTAGTTGATGAGGATGTTGCACAGTTCCAGCGAGCGCACGTGGTGCCACCACAGCGGCGGGATGAACAGCGCGTCGCCAGGCGCGAGCTCAGCCACCAGCGCATGCGCCAGCGCCTCGCGGAATTTCGGAAAGCGCTCGAAGTCCGGCGCCGCGAAATCGACCAGGCTGATCGGCGCGCCTGTCGGCGCGAAGTCGACCGGGCCGATGTACAGGTTGCCGATCTGCCCGGGTGGGAACAGCGTGAAGCGGCGCCGCCCCGCGATGACGCAGGCGATGTTGTTGGCGTCGTCGAAGTGCGCCGGCACGGTGATCGCGTTGCCGAGCCAGATGCGCGGTTCGACCGCGGCGTCCAGCAGCGGCATCGGATTTTCTTCGAGAAACCGCGGCAGGCAGGTCGCCACCGTTGCACTCTGTGCCGCGACCGACGGCGCCGGATCGAACGCGGAATATCGCGCGACCTGCTCGATGACGCGCGAGATCGGCAGCCGGTTGCGCAGGAAATTGAAACCGTCCATCGCCGCGTTGTAAAAAATCCGCCCTTTTTCCTCCGGCGCCAGCAGCAGCACGTCGACCGGCGTGCCGCTGTCGCGTTCGATCAGGTACTTGCACACCGCCTCGGGCGACTGCCGCCCGAGCGTCGCTGCCGGCCAGCCGGCGACGAGGTTGCGCATGACGACCGGCGTGGCAGCGGCCACGATCTCGCGCTCGAAGCGCGCCCGATCGATGCCGTGGATTTCGGGAATGGCTGCAGGTGCGGTCATGGCCTACGTTCGATGAAACCCGCGCACGAATGCCGTGCGTCCGGTCTGCCTGGTCGCCGCAGTTTACCCAAAGGCCGGTCCGCGCAGGGGCTTACCCGGCCGCTGGCGTCGAATCCGGCGGCTGCCGGGATTGCATGACGCAGTTGCGCTTGCAACGGCGTTCATTGTGATCACGAGCGCGCCAATCGGGAGCTCACGTTTGACGGCCATCGGCCTCGGGCGTCAATACGGCATCTGCGGGAAGGAGAAATCGATGCGAGTGCGAAACGGACGGTTGTCGTGGTCCGGGCTGGTGGCTCCGGCATTTGCCGCCCTTGTCGCGTGCGCCTCGATCTTCGGCGATTCGG
The DNA here is from genome assembly GCA_035606275.1 of Rudaea sp. Classification (GTDB taxonomy): domain Bacteria; phylum Pseudomonadota; class Gammaproteobacteria; order Xanthomonadales; family Rhodanobacteraceae; genus Rudaea. The sequence goes on along the minus strand of DATNFS010000016.1, from coordinate 17,967 downwards.
CCGCGGCCGCAACGTTCCTGGTCAACAGCGTTGCGGATGTTCCCGACGCCAACCCCGGTGACGGCATCTGTGAAACCGCCGCCGGCAATCATGTCTGCACGCTGCGCGCTGCGCTCCAGGAAGCCAACAAGCTCCCCGGCGCGGATACGATCATGCTGCAGGCCAATGTAACCTACACGTTGAGCCTGACCGATGGCACAGGTCTGTACGATGCAGCGGACCTGAAAGTCAGCGACAGCGTCACGATCACCGGGGCCGGACCGGACAGCACGGTCATCGACGGTAACGGCGGCGCGACCGGCCAGGCCGTGTTCCTCGTGTACCAATGCGTGGGCAACGTGTACAACTCCCAGACGCAGACCTGCCCGAACGGCAATGTTTCGCTCAGCATGTCAGGCCTCGCCATCAAGCACGGCATCGGACCAAACGTCGCCGGCGGCATCAAGAATTACGCGATCTTGACGCTGGAGCATGTGGCGATCACGGACAACCGGGCGGACGGCATCAACGACTGGGGCGGCGGCATATACAACGCCGGGTCGCTCACGATGACCAACTGCCTTCTGTCGAACAACAGCACCGGCGCGAGCAACGCCTACGGCGCGGGCATGTACAACCAGGGCCAGCTGACGATCAACGACAGCACGATACAGGACAACAACACTCCCGGAAATGGCGGAGGATTGTTCCTCATCGGGTCCCCCACGACCATCCGCAACACCACGTTCAGCGGCAACAGCGCGGCGCAGGGCGGCGCCATCTACCATGGCGGTTACCCGCTGCATCTGATCGGCGACACGCTTTCCGGAAATTCCAGCGGCGGCGATGGCGGCGGCTTGTACAACTACAGCGGCACGAGCATCCTGATCAATACCACGCTCTCGGGAAACTCCAGCGGCGGCGACGGCGGCGGCGTGTACAACGAAAACGGTACGACCGGCCTTTACAACGTTACGGTCGCACAGAACCGGGCCAATGCCGACGATTCCGGGTTCGCGTCGGGCGGCGGCGTCGCCAACGCCGCAAGCGGCACGTTGACCTTGATCAACAGCATCATCGCCGGAAACACGCTGATCGTTCCGACTGTCCCTTACCCGACCCTGGCATCCGACGACTGCGGCGGTACGCTCACCTCGCAGGGCTACAACATCCTGGCCAACGTGGGCAGCGACTGCAGCGTCGGCGGTCCCTACGCCCTGACCGATCCCGCTCTCGGCACGTTGCAGTTCAACGGCGGGCTGACCAGGACCCACGCCATCGCACCCGGCAGTCCGGCGGTCGACGCAGGCAATCCGGGTGGCTGCACGGATGACCTGGGCGCTCCGCTCGCCAACGATCAACGCGGCGTGCATCGTCCTTACGGGTCGCATTGCGACATCGGTGCGTTCGAGTACGCCGACATCATCTTCCGCAACGGATTCAACCCCTGAGAATCACCGTGCGGGTGATCAAGCTGCCGCCGATTGCAGCAACTTGAGCAGCGCGCCGGACGCGTTGCGGCTGAATTCGGACGGCGTCATGCCGAATTCACGGCGGAACGCGCATGTGAAATGGCTGTGGTTGGCAAATCCGAGCTGCATCGCGACCTCGGACAGCCCATGCGCGGAATCCAGCAACATCTCGAGCGATGCGCGCAAGCGCAATTGCTGCTGGTACTCGTGCAGCGTGAACCCGGTGCTGCGCCGGAACAGGCGCGAAAGATATCCCGGCGAGCAGTGCACGCGCGCGCTGATCGTGGCGACGCTGAGCGCTCCGTGATATTCGGTGGCCAGCAACCTGAGCGTTGCCTCGACGATGGCCGGAGCGCGTCCCGGAAAACGTCGTTCGTGTGCATGATCGCCGGCCGTCCCGCGCGCGCCGCGCCGCGCGGCACGAAGTACCGCGTCGACGATCGCAATCGTGCTCTCCTCGACCTGCAGCATCGACATGGCCGGGTTTGCGCGCAACGACCGGAACAGCGCCCGCTGTGCGGCATAGACTGCCGCAGTCGCCGGCGCCAGCGCGACATCGAAGATGCGCTCATTGTCCGCGACGACGCCGCGCAGCGCCGCGATTTCGCGCAGCAGCGCCGGCGCGACGGCGATCCAGTCGCAACGCTCGCCTTCGCTGCTGACGGCCTCGCGACAATAGACGTCGCCGATGTTGTGCAAGCTGATCGTATTGGGCGTGTAGACCAGCGGGCGCGCGCCCAGACGCGTGATGCGCGTGCTGCTGCGCGGAAAGGCGATGAACGGGCAGCGTTGCGGTCCGCCGCCGGAGAATTGCGGATGCCCGACCGGGCAACGGTACTCGCCGAGCGCAACCAGCGCAGAACGTCGCAGCACCGTCTCGACTGCGGTGACATTGATGTCGAACGACGCTGCCTGCGTGCCGCAGCGCGCCGCCGCGATTTGCGTGGATGAAGGTGTCGCGGCGATGGTCATCGCGGAGCGGTCCTGAAACATGCGCCATCGGCGCGGCAGCCGATCATGGCGCGATTGTGTTCCGAAACCGGCATGGCGCAGCGTGCCGTCAGTCATGTGGCGCCGGCTGCCACGTGGTCAGCTTTCTGATAGCCCGCCGGCGACCATTGCCACTAGTCTGGACTATTCCCGGCGAGATCCAAGCCTGAAGATGACCGCGCACTGGAAGCTTCCGCTCACGCCGGCCGCCGTGGCTGGCGCCTGTCCCGCGCCGCCGGACCAGCCGGCCGGCCGCGCTGCACGCGATCCGGCCGACTGACTTCCGACTCCCGAGCTTTCGAACCGATGCCCATCATCCAAGGTATACGCCACATCGCCTTTGCGGCCGCGCTGGTTCTGCCAGCGCTCGGCGCGCCGGCTGCCGACGGCGCATCGCCATCGTCGATCGATGCAACCCTGGCACAGGCGACCGGCTTGATGCAGGCGGGCAAGATCGCCGATGCGACGAAACTGCTCGAGGCGGCTTCGCGCGCCGAGCCGGGAAACAAGACGGCCCTGCGCCTGCTCGGCGACGCCTACCTGCGCGGCGCAAGACCCGATGATGCGTTGGTTGCATACGGCAAACTGCTCGAGCTCGACGCCGACTCGCCACGCGCGCTGTACGGCATCGGCGTGGCCCACGCGGCGCGCCATGAGACCGATGCTGCGTTCAGCTGGCTCGGCAAGGCGAAGGCCACGCGCAGGCTCGACATGACGGCGATGCAGAACGATGCGCACCTGGCCGGTCTGCGCGACGACCCGCGCTACGCTGCACTGCTGCCGACGCCCGCGGACTTTGCAAATCCCTTTGTGGAAAATGTGAAGATCATCCGCGAGTGGGACGGCGAAAGCGCCAACGACCAGTTCGGCTGGATCGCGCGCTCGCTCGGCGACGTCGACGGCGACGGCGTACCCGACTTCGTCACCTCGGCGCCGACCAAGAACATCGGCGGCGACCAGGCCGGCCGCGTCTACGTCTACTCGACCGGCAGCGGCAAGCTGATCTGGTCGGCCGACGGCAAGCCGGGCGACCAGCTCGGCACCGGTGTCGAGTCGGCGGGCGATACGGACGGCGACGGCATCCAGGACGTCATCGCCAGCGCGCCGGGCAGCGAAACCGCCTATGTCTACTCCGGCAAGGACGGCCACGTCTTGCTCACCCTGCACGGCGAAGCCAGGGGCGACAACTTCGGCAACCATGTGTCATCGGTCGGCGACATCGACCACGATGGCCACGCCGACGTCATCGTCGGGGCGCCATCGAACAAGGCCGGCGGAGAAAATGCCGGCCGCGCCTATGTCTACTCGGGCAAGGATGGCCGCCTGCTGCTGACGCTGACCGGCGAGCATGCCGGCGACCAGTTCGGCAGCGCGGTGACCGGATATGCCGACGCGCGGCACACGCTGCTCGTCGTCGGTGCGCCCGGCGCCGGCGCGCGCCGGAGCGGCCGCGTCTACGTCTACGACCGGCTCGGCCAAACGCCCAAGTTCACGTTCGATTCGGACGCGACCGGTTCCAGGCTCGGCTACATGTTCCTGGCGGTGCTGGGTGATGTCGACGGCGACGGCGTGCCGGATATCTACGCGTCGGACTGGAGCAACTCTGCGCGCGGGCCTTCGACCGGCCGCGTTTATGTGCGCTCCGGCAAGACCGGCAAGGAACTGTTTGCGCTGACCGGCCAGACTGCCGGCGAAGGCTTCGGCACGACACATGCGCTTGCCGGCGATGTCGACGGCGACGGCCACGCCGACCTGATTGTCGGTGCGTGGCAGTATGCCGGCGGCGCGATTTCGGGTGGACGCGCCTATCTGTACTCCGGCAAGGACGCGCACCTGATGAAAACCTATACCTGCAAGACGCCGGGCGACACGTTCGGCTTCGATGCGGTCGCGCTCGGCGACGTCGACCATGACGGCACTTCGGACCTGCTGATCACTTCGGGCTGGAGCAGCGTGCACGGTTTCCAATCCGGCCGCGTGTTCCTGATTTCCAGCGGCGTACAGGCCAAAGGCCACTGACCCGGCAAAGGCGCTGTCATCGGCGCGGCCGTGCGGCCCGCCCGAGCGCCATCGCCGGCGCGTGCGCAGGATTACTTTTTCAGTGCGTTGTCGCAGGCGCGCAGCGCGTCGCGATAGGCCTGCTCCGAAGTGGCCTGTTCCTTCTGCTGGAACTCGCTCTCGCGCGCGATCGCGGCGTCCAGGTCGTCGACCGACTTGCGCATGGCCGGATCGGCGGCTGCGCCGGCATAGTTGACATCCGACTGCAGAGCCTCGCGCTGCTGCCGGTACTCGGCGATGTGCTGGTTGGACTCGGCAATCTTTTCGGCCGACGTGTGGGTGGACTTGTACGCCTTGTCGCGGCAATCGCTGTCGGCGACGCTGGCGGCAATCTCGTTCTGATGGCCGCCGCTGCCGGTGCGCAGCGCGCCGGCGGTGTCGAGGGTTTCCATCTTCTTCGGGTCGCTCGAGCACGGGTCGTGCGAATACACCACGCTGCCATCGGCATTCTTGCACTTGTATACCGTCGTGCTGTTGCCGCCCGTCTGTGCCAACGCCACGGTTGCCGCGCCCGCCATCAGCAAGGCGGATGCCAGCATTCGCAGAATCGCCATGTATCGTCTCCCGTCGCCCTGACCCGGCTGCGAGGATTCCACGATTGACGCCCGCGCGCAATCGGCAAGCTTGCGCGGCCGCGCAAATGTGTGACCGGGATCAATCCTCGTGCGGCGGCCGCGCTACAGCAGGCCGTCGATCGGCAGCAGCTTGAACAGTCCCACTTCGAGTTTGCGGGCGCCGGTCGCCTCCGGCTCGCTGTCGACGACGACCGGAACACCATTGTCCTGCGTTATCCACTCCAGGCCGCCGCGCTTGCCGCCGCCTTCCTTGGGATCTTCCAGCTTGACGTGAAAGGCGCTGGCCGGCTCGATCGCCTTGCCGAAGAACTGGGCTACCGCCTGGGCCAGGTCCGGGCAGTCGACGATGACACCCATCTCGGTGTTGAGCAGCTTGGAGCGCTGGTCCATGTTCATCGAACCGACGAACACCCAGCGCGTGTCGACCACGATCGACTTGGCGTGCAGCGCGACACCGCCGGACGTTCCGTACGCGGTGGCCGTCTGCTTGCCGCCGGCCGCAGGACGATATTCGAACAGTTTCACGCCGCCTTCGAGCAGCTCGCGCCGGTAATGCGAGTATCCGGCGTGCGCCGCCGGCTCGTCGGTCGAGGCGAGCGAATTGGTCAGCGCCTCGACTTCGACGCCGCGCCTGGCCAGCCCGACAAGATATTGCGTGCCGGTCTTGCCCGGCACGAAATACGGCGTCGTTATCAGGACCTGTTTCTGCGCCGCGTCGAGGATCGTCCTGACCTTCGGGCCGATGCGGAATTGCGGCTCGTCTTTACTCGTCTCGATCTTTTCGGGCTGATCGGCAACGAGTTCGCCGACTCCCCAGAACCATTCGCCGCGGCGGTCGCCGGTCGGGCCATTCGGAAGGTCTTCCATCGCCACCTGCGCGTAATCCGACTGGGCGAAGGCGCGTGCGTGCTGCTTGAGTTGCACGCGCAGCCGGTCCAGGTCCGCGGCGCTGCCGTGATGGTCCTTGAATGCCTTGACCGGATACGCGGCATCGCTGTTCCAGTAACTGTCGAACGCCTGCGCCGCTTCTGCAACCACCTTGCCGATGGCGACGACGTCCAGGTCACGAAAGTTCGTCTCGACGCTGGCGTCGAAATAGGCGTCACCGATGTTGCGCCCGCCGACGATCGCGACCACGCCGTCGACGATGAACGACTTGTTGTGCATGCGCCTGTTCAGGCGCTGGCCCTCGAGGATGAACTGCGCGATTTTCGACGGCAACGACGGATTGCTGGTGTTGAACGGATTGAACCGGCGCACCTGGATGTTCTTGTGCGCATCGAGCGCATCGAACACGTGCTTCTTGTCATCGATGCTGACATCGTCGAGCAGCAGGCGCACGCGCACGCCGCGATCGGCGGCCGCCAGCAAGCGCTGCGCGACCAGGCGACCGGTATCGTCGTCGGCGAAAATATAGTATTGCAGGTCGATCGAGTGTGCCGCCTGGTCGATCAGCGCAATCCGGCTCAGCAGCGCGTTGTTGCTGCGCGTCAGGAGGCGGAACCCGGAAAGGTCGCCGTGCTGCCTGAGTTCGCCTTCCACATAGCGCGACGACGGCGTGTCATAGGCCGGTTGCAGCGCCGTCGACGGCTGCCTGACATAGTCCTTGCGCAGCGACGAGCATGCCGAAGCAAGCAGCGCAAACGCCAGCAGGATTGCGATGTCCCTGGAGCGGCGTTGCAGCCGTTTCCAGTCGCGGCCTGTTCGATCAGCCATGTGCACCTCTTGAGGGCCGGGGCGCCGACCATGCCGAGGCCGGACAGCGGGATGCCGTGGCGCTTAATACCGCAGGTCATCTGTCTGCAGCTTAAACGCCCGATCGATCGAGCTGCCAGCCGTGCTTGCAATGCCGCAGCGATCGCTGCAGGAAGGCGCGCCATTCGTCGTTCCGCGACGCCGCGCGCGCCGATGGCGAAATCCTCGCAATCCGGGTCGCGCGAAGAATTTCCGCGCTTCGACGACGCACTCGCCGTGTCGCGCACCCTGCTTTGCAGGCCCGCTGCCGGAAAGCCGCAGGCACCGCCTCCGGCGCATCAGCCGCAACGGCGCAGGGCACCCGCGGTCATGCCGAAACGCTGGCGAAACAATCGCGAAAACGCGCAGCGGTTTTCAAAACCGCTGGCAAGCGCGACTTCGGCAACGGCAAGCGGGCTCGAGCGCAACAATCGGCGCGCCCGCTGCAGGCGCTGGTCGACGAGGAAGGCGTGCGGAGTCTGCTGATAAGCCGCACGGAACGCACGGATGAAATGCCAGGGCGAATAGCTGGCCATCCGCGCGAGTCGACCGTTGTCGACTTCGAGATGGCAGTTGGCGGCCAGGTAGTTGCGCACCCGCTGCAGGCGCAGGAACACCTGGCGTCGCTGCGCATGCGTGCGGCCCGGACACCGTTCGATTGCCGCGGCGTGCTCATTCTGCAGTTCGAGCAGGCTCTCGATCAGTGCCTGCAGCGCGGTTTCGACGGCGGCGCCGGCGGCGGCGCGCACCAGGGCGATCGCCCGACGGCGAAGCGTGCGGTCGGCGACATGCCAGGTCGGCAGCAGCAATGGCTCCGTTAGCGGCAGCAGGGTCGATCGCTCGAGCGCGTGACGCCACGCCGTGCGCGTGCCGAGCAGTGCAACCCACAGCGCATTGCCGCGCCCGACGGCGCCCAGGCCCGGCTCGGCTTCGGTGATACGGACCTCGCCCGGCTGCAGTGCACCCTCGACACTGCCGCCGGAGAGCTGCAAGCGGCCGCGCAGCGGCAACCACAAGCCGGCGAACGGTCCGTCGGCACGCAGCACGCAACCGCGGCCGCCGCCGACAATCAGGTTGAGAGGGTCGGCGGCTGTCGCCGCGGGCGGCGACAGCGTGAGAACCGAGCCGGAATTCAGCTGATGACCCAGGATCAAGGCGCGTACCTCACAGTCCGACGAGAACACCGCCATTGGCGCGCACGTTGCCGGTCCCGTCAGGAGATTTTTCCGAAATTGCGCTGAAATGTTGCCGAAAAACCCGCATCGACCGGCCTCTCCCGTCGCTTCGGCGCGATTTCCCGGCGTTCCGGCGCACAGCCGACGATCCGGCCGGCATGGCCGCCGATGCCGGCAGCATCGGCAACGCACCCGTCATTGCAAGGCGCTAATCTATCGTGCCGCCCCTGACCGAGGCCAAACGCCGGAGCCTCCCATGTACCGAACCGTTGCCGCGATCGCCCTGGTCGCCACGATCGCCAATGCGAACGCCGCCTGCAGCGTCGGCAGCAGCGCCGAACGCCCGCACTTGGTCGAGTTGTACACGAGCGAAGGCTGCGACTCCTGTCCACCGGCCGAGCGCTGGATGAGCACGCTGCTCAAGCATCCTGACCTGATCGGCATGGAATTCCATGTCGACTATTGGGATACCTCGGAATGGCGCGATCCGTTTTCGAACCACGCCTACACCGTGCGCCAGAAAGCACTTGCCAAGCGCGGCAATCGCGATCAGATCTTCACGCCGCAGGTGTGGCTGGACGGACATGTCTGGGGCAACTGGCCGAAAGGAACGCCGCCCGCCGCGGTCGACGGCGCGGCGCCGCCGCTGCGCGTGACCGTCGACAACGGCGATCTCGCCCACGTCCACGTGGACGTCGAGGGCGCCGCCGACAAATCCGACTACCGCATCTACGCCGCACTGACCGAGAACGGGCTGTCCGAGCACGTCCGCGGCGGCGAAAACCGCGGCAAGACCCTGGATCACGATGAAGTCGTGCGCGTATTCGCAGGGCCCTTCACTCTGCCGCATGCCGACATCGGCCTGAAGGCGCCGGCCAAGGTCGACATGGGCAAGGTATCGCTGGTCGTCTTCGTCCAGGACGAGCGTGAAGGCAGCGTCATGCAGGCCGTGCGCCTGCCCATGACGGAGTGCAGCAAGTGAATTCACCGATGCCCGGGCCGGTCGCGGCCGGCATCGCTGCTCCGGCGATGGACGCCGGCAGCCGGACGCGGGCGTGGCGCACGGTGCTGCTGGCCGGCTGCACCGCCGCGACGATCGACATCGTTTTTGCCTTCGTCTTCTTCGGCTGGACGCTCGGCATCACCCCGGTGCGCGTGCTGCAATCGGTCGCCACCGGCTGGTACGGCAGGGCCTCGCTCGAGGGAGGCTTCGCCACCGCGGCTGTCGGGCTGGTCTCGCACTACTTCATCCTGATCGTGGCTGCCTGGTTCTACTACCTGGCGAGCCGGCGCCTGCCGCTGCTGAACCGTTCGCCGCTGGCGAGCGGCGTGGCCTTCGGCCTTGCGCTCTATGTCGCAATGACATTCGTCATCGTGCCGCTGTCTGCCACGCCGGCGCGCGCGCTGACGCTCAGCATCGTTTCGGTGGGTCAGTTCCTGATCCATCCGGTGATCGGCATTGCCATCGCAATGATCGTGCAACGCCGTGCCTTGAGCGGTCCTCCTGATTGATGCTTGTTGCCGAGCAGGATCAAGAGCTCGAGACTTGCCACAAGGGGCACAAACGACTCAAAGGGCCTTCCTTCGTGCTCCTTCGTGCTCCTTCGTGTCCTTCGTGTCCTTCGTGGTGAATCTTCTGTTTTTTCTGCTGGCTTGGCGGCAAAGCGGACAAGCGGGAGCGGCTCGGAAAAAAGCGGACCACCGGTGTCCCGGTTACCGGTGGCCCGCCGCACAGCTGCCCGGTTGAGAGGGCAGCGTCAGTGTGCCGGCCAATACCGCGCCTGCGGTTGCGGCAACGCCGGGACGGCGTGACGAAAATTGCGCGAACGCAAGCAGCTCGCTTCAGCGCGTGCCTGCTTCGAGACGAAACGAGCCGATGTCGGTGTCTTCGGCTCCCAGTGGCGTGATCGCCAGACGATCGTGACCGGGCGCGGCGCTGAAGCCGACGTCGTGCAGCTCCGCCTCGATGTGGGCGACAACACGCCGCGCGCCCGTGGCCGGATCGAACTCGATGATGTCGGTAGGCTTCCATGCGACTCTCGACACGTACCAGATGCGGCCGTCGACGACCCGCCAGCCGTCGGCCAGGCTCGATTCGATCAGCGGGGTGACCGGCTTTTCGTCGTCGCCGGCCAGGTCGCGCGCGAACAGGCCGCGCTGGGAATTCCTGGTGTAGTAGACGCGCCGCGCCGCAGGATCCAGTTCCATGTGCTCGACACCGACCGCGAGCGGCATCTGGCGCTCGTCGTCGCGACCGGCATGCTCGAGCAGCACGAGCTGGTTCTCGCGGCTCGATCCGCCGACGACCAGCACATAACTGCCGGCGTCCGGGCCGTACGTGCCGGAAAGCACGTCCTGCCCTGCCTTGCTGACGTTTCGCTGGCGCCGACTGGCCAGGTCGATCTCGACGAGACCGGGCTGGTCCTTGCCGCGTACCGTCAGCAGCAGGTGCGCGCCGTCGGCGCTCCAGGCCGGATTGATCAGCAAGGCGTCGCGAAAGTCGGTCAACGCGCTGACCTGGAGCGTCGAAAAGTCGTACAGCCACAGCTGCTGCGTACCGCTGCGGTCGGAGACGAACGCGATGCGGTGGCCATCCGGGGCAAACGCCGGCAAGCTGTCGCTGCCGGTCGACTTTGCCAGCAGCTCGGGCACCGCGTCGTCGACGCCGAGGGCGACCCAGGCGAGGCGGCTGCTGGTGCGCGGAATTTCGTAGGCGACCACGTCACTGGCGAGCGCGGCAGCCGGATACTCGGCCGGGCCCACGCCGAGCGGGCGCACTTCGCCGCCGCCGAGTGCAATTGTATACAATGCGAAGTGGCCATCGTGATTCGAGGCGAAGATCAGGCCGCTGCTGTCCTGCGTCCATGCCAGCCCGCGGATGCGCGAGTGCAGCTGGGTCAGCTGGCGCACGGCGCCGCCCGCGGCAGGCATCACGCAAAGGTCGCTGTACGGCGCCAGCCCGCGCCGGAATGCGATGAACCGGCCATCCGGCGAATAATGCGCCTCGAGGTCCTGCTCGTCGGCCGTGCGCTCGTATTGCAGCGGCTGCTTGGTACCGCTGGCGAGGTCCCAGCGCGTCAGCACCATGTTGCCGGAGTTTCCGCCGGGACTCTGCGCGGTGATCAGCGCCTTGCTGTCCGGCGTCCAGTCGAAATAGTTGACGACGTAGTTGCGGCATGGCCCGACTTCGCGCTCGGTGCCGCCCACACTGGACACGATGTACATCGTGCAGCTGTCCTTGCCGAGGCGCTCGAACGCGATCTGGCTGCCGTCGGGCGACCAGACCGGCATCTCCTCGAACGTATCCGAGTCGGTTGTCAGATGCACCGACTGCGATTGTCCGGTTGCGCGCATGACGATGCGGTCGACGCCGCCGGCCTGCTCGAATTGCACGTAGGCAACGCGCGTTCCGTCGGGCGACAACGAAGGCCTGCGCTCGGATCCCGGATCCGACGTGACCGATTTGAGGTCGCGCACCGACCAGCGCCCGGCATCGTGCGCACCGATGGCGCCGGAGCGCCACAGCCACGCACCGATGGCGGCGATCGCAACGACGGCCGGCAGCCAGAGCCACGCCAGACGCGCGCGTGACGCCTGCCCGGTCGCCGGCCGTGTCGTGACGAGCTCCGGATCGTTGCCCGCAGTCGCCTGCGCCACGGCGTCCGCTGCCAGCGGCTCGGCATCGACCGGGCTGACCGCAGCGAGCAGGCGATAGCCGACCTTGGGGATCGTCTCGATGTAGCGCGACGGCTTGGCGTCGTCGCCGAACGCCCGCCGCAGTTCCTTGATCGCCTGGGTCAGCACGTCGGGTGTCGTCACGCGGTCGGCCCAGACGCGGTCGAGCAACGCATCGCGCGTGACGGTGTCGCCGGCATGCCGCACCAGTTCGATCAGCACGGCCGCGGCCTTGCTGGTCAGGCGCGGATGTTGCGGATGCGTCACCACGCGCAGCGCGCCGACATCCACGACATGCGCTCCCACGCGCAGGCGCAGGTTGGGCTGCAGCAGCAGCTCGTCGAACATCAGGCGACCGGCGGTGGGCAAGCTACTGGCGTTCATGCGCTGGAATCTTTCGGGTCGGGCCGCGCGAGCATGATACACGTCGGCGCAGCCACCGAAACAAGTAGCGGCGCGCATGGTGCGTCGTGATGCGGCATTGTGGAAATTGCCGGCGCAACCGAAGTCCCGGACAAGCAGTGTCGCGCGGCGTTGAGTTATTCTTTACGCCGGCGCGGCGATGCTTGGCCGGTCACTGCTGGAACGTGGGCAACGACGTGCATCTGCGCATTCTCGACCTCGACGGCTCCGTCACCGCGCAAGCGACCTTGCATGACGTGGTGCCGTGGTCTTCCGTCGCAACCGTGGCGTTGCGCGACCTGGCCGCGCGCCTGCGCCTGTGGAGCCGTGCCGCGACGATGCGGCTGGCGCGCGAGCGCATTGCCGCGCAGATGCCGGCGGACGGCGTGACGCTGACGCTGATCGGATCCGGCGATTTCCACCACCTGGCCGTGCCGCTGATCGCACAGGCGCCTTGCGCCAAGGCATCGTCGCCGCTGACCGTCGTCCATTTCGACAACCACCCGGACTGGGTTCGCTGGGCGCCGCGCTGGCATTGCGGTTCGTGGGTCAATCAGGCATTGCGGCTGCCGCACGTGGCGAAGGTCGTCACGCTGGGTCCCTGCAGCGACGATCTCGTGCGCCCCGGGCTCAAGGGCGGCAACCTGCGCGCGCTGGGTGAAGGACGCATCGCCCTGTTTCCGTGGCAACACGCGCCATCACGCGTGTTTCGCGCCATCGCCGACGGCGCCGGGCATCGTTGCGTGGACGGCCACATCGCGTGGTACAACCTGGCCGAGTCCGATCCGGCCATCAACCTCAAGCGGATACTTGCGTCGATCGAAACCGACACCATCTGGCTCACCATCGACAAGGACGTGCTGGGCGAGGGCGAGGCATTGACGAACTGGGATCAGGGCCGGATGCCGCTGCGCGCCATGCTCGACCTGATCCGCGCCATCGGTGCCTACAAGCGCATCGTCGGCGCCGATATCTGCGGCGAGTTTTCCGAACCGGTGATGAGCAATCCGTTCAAGCGCATCGAATCGCGCCTCGACCGCCCGCGGCGCAGCGCCGACGCGGGCGCGCTGGCGCGCAACGAGAGCGTCAACCGCGAGCTGCTGCGTACGATCCATGGAGCCTGTGCATGCTGATGTTCGTGCTGCTTACCGCATCGGTGATCTGCGACGTGCTGGGTCAGGTCTGCTTCAAGCTCGGCCTCGGCCACAACCACGACAACGCTGCCGCGCAGGGGATTGCGGGCTTTGCGCTCGGCACGCTGCGTTCGCCTTGGGTGCTGCTCGGCCTGTTCATCTACGTGATCGAATTCGCCGTCTGGTTTGCGGCGCTGAGCCTGGCACCGCTCAGCCTTGCGTTTCCGTTCGCGGCGCTCACGTATTGCGGTGTCGTCGTCGCGAGCCGGTTTTTGCTGCATGAACGGGTCTCGACCCGGCGCTGGCTCGGCACGGTGGCCGTTGCGGCCGGCGTGGCCCTGGTGGTCTGGGCCTGAGCGGATGCGTCCGACGACGAGCCGGTCGGCAACGCCAGCGGCCGATATTGCCTGTGGCAAAATGGCGTTAAGCAAGGCATAACGATTCGCAACCATAATTCACGCATGGATTCGAGAGCCGCCCCGCAATGATCAAACGTTCCGACTACCAGCTGCCCGGCGGGCGATCCGGCGTGCTGCTGATCCACGGCCTGACCGGCACGCCGACCGAAATGCGCTTCGTGGCCAAGGGCTTGAATCGCAACGGCTTCACGGTCCACGCGATGCAGCTTGCGGGGCATTGCGGCGATGAAGAGGACCTGTTGAAAACCGGCTGGCGCGACTGGTACCAGAGTGTCTGCGACGCGGCCGATCGCCTGCGCGGCGAAGTCGACCAGATGTTCGTCGCCGGGCTGTCGATGGGCGCCCTGCTCGCCCTGAAGCTCGCCGCCGATCGTCCCGACCAGGTCGACGGCCTGGGCCTTTACGGCACGACTTTCGTCTACGACGGCTGGACGATTCCGTGGATCGGGCGCCTGTCGTTCATGCTGCCGCTCGTGTGCAGTCTGGGCTTCGGCTGGAACCAGCGCTTCCAGGAGTGCTTCCCGTACGGCATCAAGGATGAACGCATCCGCCAGCGTATCGCCAACAGCATGCTCAGCGGCGACAGCGCTGCGGCCGGCTTGCCCGGAAACCCGTGGCCGTCGCTGGCCGAGTTCTACCGGCTTTCATTTCTGGTGCGCCGGCAGCTGGCCAGCATCCGCACGCCGTGTCTGGTCGTGCATGCGGTCGACGACGACGTCGCCAGCCTGAAGAACGTGCGCATGGTCGTGCGTGGCGTACAGGGACCGGTCGAAACGGTGCTGCTCGAAGACAGCTACCACATGATCACGGTCGACAAGGAACGCGACAAGGTGATCGATCGCTCGACCCGCTTCTTCAACCATGTCGCCGCCACGGGTTTCGTGCGCATGCCCGAACGGCAGCCGCTGGCAGTCGCCGCCGATTGATGCTGTGCCGTGCAGAACGTCGCAACAACCACGATCGAGGATTTTGGCCGCGATGAATGGAATCGCCTGTTTCCCGGCGCCATCGAGGACTGGGCCTACTATCACGCGATCGAGCGTTCCGGCCTGCCGGGCTTCGAACTGCTGTACTTCGGTCTGCGTGAACGCGGCGAGCTGCGCGTCGCCGTACCCGCATTCGTCACGGATTACCGGCTCGATACGACACTGACCGGATCGTTGCGTCGCGCCAGCGCGGCCCTTTCCCGTGTTTTTCCCCGCCTGCTCGTGCAGCGCCTGCTGTCGCTCGGCTCGCCGGTCGCCGAAGTCTGCCACCTCGGCTTTGCCCCGGGCTGCGGTCGTGCCGAGCAGGCGCGCCTGCTCGACCGGCTGTTAGGCGAAGTCGAACGCTACGCGGCGCAGCGGCGCATCGCGCTGCTGGCCGCCAAGGACGCGCCGGCCGAGCAGGACGCATTGTGGGCGCAGGTCGGCGCCGCGCACGGACTGCGCCGCCAGCCAAGCCTGCCGACCGCGGTGCTCGACATCGGTTTCGACTCGCTCGACGGCTACCTGGCAACGCTGACCTACGCAACGCGCAAGGACATGCGCCGCAAGCTGAAGTCCGCCGCCGGACTGCGCCTGGAGTGGCGCAGCAACATCGACGACATCCTGGACGACGTGATGCGCCTGTATCGCGGCACGATCGCGCACGCCGAGCTGACCTTCGAGGAACTCACGCCGGATTTCTTCCGCCTCGTGTTGAGCGAACTCGGCCAGCGCGCCAGCTGCGCGACGTACTGGATCGGCGAACGCCTGGTGGCCTTCAACCTGGTGCTGAACGACGGCGTGACGCTGCTCGACAAGTTCCTCGGCATGGACTACGACGTGGCGCGCGAATACAACCTGTATTACGTGACCTGGCTGGAAAACGTCCGTTACTGCATCGACCACAAGATCGAGCGCTACCAGGCCGGCCAGGGGCTGCATCGCGAGAAGATGCGGCTCGGCAGCAAGCTGTTGCCGAACTGGCTGTGGTACCGTCACCGCATCCGCCCGGTCGACAAGGTCTACGCCGTGTTCGAGCATCTGTTCCGCCTGGATCGAAGCGATCCGGAACTGGCTGCACTGACGCCGGCGCCGGACCCGGCACCGGCACCGATACCGTCGCGCCGATCGAATATTGCCGCATGGTGCGCCTTCCTGGCCTGTGCCGCGCTGTCCCAGGTCGCATTCAAGTACGCCGCGCTGCAAACCGGCGCGTTCGAATTCTCGGTGCAGTGGTTCGCGGCGGCCCTCGCTACGGGGTGGCTGTGGGTCTCTGTCGCCAGTCACGTCGGCGAGTTCCTGCTGTGGATGACGATCCTGAGCAAGTCCAACCTGTCGAGCGCGTTTGCCACCAGCGCGATTCTTTTCATCATCGTGATGCTGGCGAGCTGGCTGTTGTTCGCCGAGCCGCTCGGCTGGCACAAGCTGGTCGGCTCGCTCGTGATCCTCGCCGGCATCGTGCTGCTCGGTGCCGACGACTCGCGGCCCGCCGGGTCCGCCGACACGCTGAGCCAGGCCGCGTGACCCGGCCCTGCGCGACTTGAGCCAATCCCGGCGCAGTTGCGTTTACAATTCCGGTCACTGACTTCATCTTTCGGAGAGTTCAAGAATGAGCAGCGTGCAGGAAACCATCTTCGGCATCATCGCCAAGGAGGCCGGCATCGACATCGGCAAGATCACGCTCGACTCGACCCTCAAGCAGCTGGAGATCCAGTCGCTCGATGCGGTCCAGATCATTTTCGAGATCGAGGACCACTTCAAGATCACGCTGCCGGACCGCGATCCGAACTTCGACACCGAGTCGGTCAAGGGCCTGGTCGACGCCGTCGAAAAACTCGTCGCCGAAAAGCAGGCGGCGGCGCCGCCGGCGCAGGCCTGAGCCGCCGGGTTCTTCTGCATGGATAACGCGACGCGCCGCGTGGCGATCACCGGGATGGGCGTGATCGGCGCGCTCGGGCACGACGCCGGCACGACCTGGAGCGCGATGCGCGAAGGCCGCTCGGCGATCGGGCCGATCGTCAACATGCCGACCGACCTGCTGGTGATCAGGATCGCCGCCGAGATCCGCGGCTACGATCCGCTGCAGCACTTCGATTCGAAGCGCCTGATCCTGCTCGACCGTGTCTCGCAACTGGCTTTGGTCGCGGCGCGTGAGGCAGTCGCGCAGGCGGGCCTGGAGTTCCGCGCCAGCGGCCTGGGCGAGCGCACCGCCTGCATCATCGGCACCGGCATCGGCGGCGAGAACTCGCACAACGAACAATCGTCGCGTTTCTACGGCGACAGGAACCCGCGCGTGCACCCGCTGGCGATCGTGCGCGTGATGGCCAATGCGCCGGCGTGTCACGTCGGCATGGAGTTCGGCCTGACCGGTCCCTCGTTCGCGGTGGTCAGCGCCTGCGCGTCGGCCAACCATGCGATGGGCCAGGCGTTCGAGATGGTGCGTAGTGGAAAAGTGGACTTGGCCGTGACCGGCGGCAGCGAAGCCTGCATCACCGTGCCGACGATAAAGGCCTGGGAAGCCATGCGCGTGACCGCCGACGACACCTGCAGGCCGTTCTGCAAGCAGCGCCGCGGCATGGTGCTCGGCGAAGGCGCCGGCATCTTCGTGCTCGAGGAATACGAGCACGCGCGCCGCCGCGGCGCCACGATCCTGGCCGAGTTCGCGGGCTTCGGCATGTCGGCTGACGCGGGCGACATCGTGCTGCCGTCGGAGGCCGGTGCCGCCAAGGCGCTTTCCGCCGCGCTCGCCGATGCGCGCCTGGCGCCCGAAGACGTCGACTACATCAATGCCCACGGCACCGGCACGCCGGCCAATGACCCGACCGAGTCGAAGGCGATCCGGCGCGTGTTCGGTGCGCACGCCGACAAGCTCGCGGTATCGTCGACCAAATCGATGCACGGCCACGCGCTCGGCGCAGCCGGTGCGATCGAGCTGGTCGCGGCAATCGGCGCGCTGCGCGACGGCGTCGTGCCGCCGACCGCCAATTTCATCGATCCGGACCCCGAATGCGATCTGGACTACGTGCCCAATACCGCGCGCGAGATGCCGGTCGCTGCGGTGCTGTCGAACTCGTTCGCCTTCGGCGGATTGAATGCCGTCGTCGCGCTGCGGCGTGCCTGAGCGGGATGGCCCGTTTTTCTTCCGCTTTCGCCCGTGTTCACATCGGGCCGGTATGATCCGGCCCGGGCCGTGACCCTTTCCCTATCGTGAGGCAGGCACTCCAGTGAACGACAGAAATTCCGCCCTGAGCAAGGTGCCTGCGGTTACGCTGGGCTTCTGGATCATCAAGATTGCCGCGACGACGCTCGGCGAAACCGGCGGCGATACGGTAACGATGACGATGGACCTGGGCTACCTCACCGGAACGCTGATCTTCCTCGCCGTACTGA
>DATNFS010000015.1:0-10993 GCA_035606275.1 Rudaea sp. | reverse complement strand
CGAAGATGCGGCGGTACCCGGCCAGCCACTCGCCCAGCGCAGCGCCGGCTGCGGCATCGACGTCGGGGAATGGGGCCACGGCGACCATCCGGCATGCTATCAGGCGACCGGTGGGGCGTTGAAGCCGCGCCGCGCCCACGGCGCACTGTTCGCAGACCGCACAACCGCCCATGCCGCGGACGCGCAAGCCCGGCACTTTTCGGCGTCGATGGCTTGTTTTTCGGTATTTTCGGTTGTTCCCACTCAACTCCCGCGCCCGGTTCGCGATATGATCTGCACTCCCGACGTCCACTGAAAGGAAAATCATGGCTACCAAGAAAGCAACGAAGAAGCCCGCCCCGAAAGCCGCCGCGCCGAAAGTGATCAAGCAGCCGCTGGGCAAGTCCGGTCTGGTCGAGTACATGGTCGCCGCCTGTGGCGTGGCAGCCAAGGATGTACGCGCCATGCTCGGCGCGCTGGAAGGCGCGGTCATCGGTTCGGTCAGCAAGAACGGCGCACGTACCTTTACGCTGCCGGGCCTGCTCAAGATCACCGTGGCCAGCGTGCCGGCCAAGCCGAAGCGCAAGGGCATCAATCCGTTCACCAAGCAGGAACAGTGGTTCGCCGCAAAGCCCGCTTCGGTCAAGGTCAAGGTCCGTCCGCTGAAGAAACTCAAGGACGCTGCAGCCTGATCTGCTGAAGGTCGTTCCGATGTCGGCAGCGGACCCGCCGCACGATCCGCTGAACTACGACAGCCGGTCGATCCGGTTGCACTGGGTCACCGCAGCACTGGTAGCAGTGCTGTGGTGCCTGGGCCAGACGATCGACTGGTTTCCGAAAGGAGACATCCGCATCGCGGCCCGCAGCACGCATGTCGTCCTGGGCGCCGTGCTTGCGCTGATCCTGGCCTATCGCATCTGGTGGCGCGTCAGCGATGGCCGTCGCCTGCCACCGGCCGGATCGGGGATCGAAGCGGCCCTGGCGCGGCTCACCCATTTCGCGCTCTACGCCGTCCTGCTCGTTGCGATCGTGCTTGGTCTGGCCAACACGTGGGTGCGCGGCGACAACCTGTTCAACCTGTACACGATCCCGGCCTTCGATCCGCAGGACAAGGCGCTGCGCCGCCAGGTCGGCGATCTGCATGCGTGGCTCGCCAACACCCTGCTCTGCCTGGCCGCGCTTCATGCCGCCGCCGCGCTCGCGCATCACTTCATCCGCAAAGATGGTGTGCTGCGGCGGATGCTGCCGGCGCGCAGCTGAGCCTGCGGTCCGCGCCGAAGCTCAGACCGCGATCGGCGCCCTGATCGACGGATGCGCCCGGTAGCCTTCGATCGCAATGTCGTCGAAACGGAAATCGAAGATCGAACGCACCTGTGGATTGAGCTTGAGGCGCGGCAACGGCAGCGGCGCGCGCGCAAGCTGCTCGCGCGCCTGATCGAGGTGATTGCGGTACAAGTGCGCGTCGCCGAGCGAAAGGATGAAATCGCCCGGCGCCAGGCCGCACACCTGCGCGACCATCTGCGTCAGCAGCGCGTAGCTTGCGATGTTGAACGGCACGCCGAGGAAGACGTCGGCCGAGCGCTGATACATCTGGCATGACAGCCGCCCCGGTCCCGAACCCGTCGCAGGCGCGACGTGGAACTGGAACAGCGCATGGCACGGCTGCAGCGCCATCTTCGGCAGGTCGCCGACGTTCCATGCGCTGACGATCAGCCGGCGCGAATCCGGATTGCGCCGGATCTCGTCGATGACGCCGGTGATCTGGTCGACCGTGCGGCCGTCGCCCGCGATCCACGCGCGCCACTGGCGCCCATAGACCGGGCCCAGTTCGCCGTTGACGTCGGCCCATTCATCCCAGATCGAAACGCCATGCTCCCGAAGGTAGGCGATGTTGGTCTCGCCGCGCAGGAACCACAGCAGTTCGTACACGATCGACTTCAGGTGCAATTTCTTCGTCGTGACCAGCGGAAAGCCGTCGGCCAGGTCGAAGCGCATCTGGTGGCCGAACACCGACAGCGTGCCGGTGCCGGTGCGATCGTTCTTTTCGGCGCCGTGGTCGAGGACGTGGCGGAGCAGGTCGAGGTACTGGCGCATCAGGCAGCCTTTTTCAGGTCTGCCTTTGCAGCCGTCGTGGCGGCCGGGGGCAGGATGGTCGGCGCCTTGCGCGACATCGACAGCAGCACCAGTCCGATCGCGATCAGCGGCAGCGAAAGGATCTGCCCCATCGTCAGCCAGTCGAACGCGATGAAGCCGAGCTGGATATCCGGTTCGCGCACGAACTCGACGCCGAAGCGGAACAGGCCGTACATCAGTGCGAACAGGCCCGACACCGCATAGCGCGGGCGCGGCTTGCGCGAGTAGAACCACAGCACGCCGAACATGACGATGCCTTCGAGCGCGAATTCGTACAGCTGCGACGGGTGGCGCGCCTCGTGGCTGAGCTCGCCGGCGAGGTACATCTGGTAAAGCTCGTCGCGCGACTTGCCGAGCGATTCCAGCGCGCGCGGAAAGATCATGCCCCACGGCAGGTCGGTATGGCGGCCCCACAGCTCGCCGCCGATGAAATTGCCCAGGCGGCCCAGGCCCAGGCCGATCGGCACCAGCGGCGCGACAAAATCGGTCGTATCGAAGAAATGGATGCCGTGCCGGCGCGACCACAGCCAGCCGGCGAACAACACGCCGAGCAAGCCGCCGTGGAACGACATGCCGCCCTCCCACACGCGAAACAGCGCAAGAGGATCGTGCAGCATCCATTCCGGCGACGTGTAGAACAGCATGTAGCCGATGCGCCCGCCCACGATCACGCCGAGCATCACATAGAACGACAGATCGGAAAACGCCTCGTAGCTCGCCGCCAGTCGGCCCTGCTCGCGGCGCCGGTTGCCGAGGTACCAGGCGCCGATGAAGCCGAGCAGGTACATGATCCCGTACCAGTGCACGGCGACCGGACCGATCGAGAACGCGATGGGATTGATGTTGTGGAAATAGGGCATCAGGGCTTGAATGGCTGAGGGTGAGGGCTGAGCCGGGAGCGTCGCACGAACCTCTGCGAAGTTTAAAGCAAGCGCCGACTTGATTGCCGACTCGCGAGCACCGCCGGCCTTGTCGGCCCGCAGCCCGCAGCCCTGCTCTCAGCTCGGCAACACGCGGCAGATGAATCCCTTGAGGTAATCGGTCTCCGGAATCGCCGGATGCACCGGATGATCCGGCGCCTGCTGCAGCTGCGCCAGCACCTGCATGTTGCGATCCAGGTGGCGCGCACCCTGCTGCACCGCTTCGAGCAGCGCGGCACGCGGCATGTGGTACGAGCACGAGCAGGTGATCAGGATGCCGTCGCGCGCGAGGATCTGCATCGCCATCTCGTTGATGCGGCGATAGGCCAGGCGCCCCTCGGCGAAATCCTTCTTGCGCTTGATGAACGCGGGCGGATCGAGGATCACGACATCGTAGCGCTCGCGCGCGCCGCGCTGCGACTTGAGATATTCGAACGCATCGGCGCGCACCGCCGAGACGCGCCCGTCGAGGCCGTTGCGTTGCGCGTTGCGCGTGATCGCCGCGACGGCTGCAGCCGACGCATCGACGCAGATGGCTTGCTTCGCCCCCGCCGCCGCGGCGCGCAGGCCCCAGCCGCCGAGGTAGCTGAACATGTCGAGCACGCGCGCGTCGCGCACGTACGGCGCAAGCAGATCGCGATTGGCGCGCTGGTCATAGAACCAGCCGGTCTTCTGGCCGCCCATCGGATCGATCTCGAAGTCGAGCCCGCCCTCGCGCACCAGCAGCGATACCGGCAGCGCGTTCATGCCGGCATCGGTATATTCCGGCAGGCCCTCGAGGGCGCGTATGCCGGCATCGTTCTTCCAGACCAGGGCCGCCGGCTTGATGACTTTCGCGACCGCCGCGGCGATGTCGTCCTTGAGCCGCTCCATGCCGGCGGTCGTCGTCTGCGCCACGACGACGTCGCCGAAGCGGTCGAGCGTGAGACCGGGCAGCGCATCGGCTTCGCCGAACGCGAGCCGGTAGTACGGCTCGGCATACAGGCGCTCGCGCAGCGACAGCGCAACCTTGAGCTTGTGCACCAGCAGCGAGCGGTCGATCGCGTGGTCGACTCCGCGATTGAGCAGGCGCGCGCAGATCAGCGAATTCGGATTGACATAGCCGACCCCGAGCGGCTTGTCGGCCGAGTCGACGATGACGCACGGCTCGCCCGGCTCGAACCCGGTCAGCGGCGAGCGCCTGACGTCGACCTCGTTCGAGAAGACCCACAGATGGCCGCCGCGCAGGCGCTCGTCCTCGCCACGTTTCAGGTACAGCGCCGGATAAGCGATTTCAGTCGTCATGCGCAGCCGGCGTCCCTGAAGTTCTGCCGGCATCTTAAGGCACCGCAGCGCCGACCGGGGGTTTGCTGGCATAATTGACGGCCTTCGAAAGGGGAGTCAATGCTCGTGATAAAACCTGCGATCCGCTTGTTCGCCGTCGCCCTGCTTGCCTGGCCGCTCGCGGGAGCGGCCGACGAAGCCAAGCCGCAAATGTTTCCGACGGTCAAGGCCATCCCGGAAGCCGACTTCGCCAGGCATCCGCCGCTGGGAAATCCGGCACTCTCGCCCGACGGGCAGCACATCGCCGTGTCGGTGCACAGCGAGGAAAACGGCGAGAGCCGCTACCAGCTCGCCGTGCTGCACCTGCCGGACCTGAAGTACGTCAGCCGCCTGGACATGGTCGCGCACTTCCTGCCGATAGACGTCACCTGGGTCGACAACAAGCGCCTGGTCATGGGCACCGGCCGCGAGACGGCGTTTTCCGAAACCCCGGCCGGCACCGGCGACATCATCGCCGTCGACATCGACGGCAAGAACAAGCGCCTGCTCTACAGCGACAGCTCGCGCGGAGCTACCGGATCGGTGAACATCCTGAAGCTGCCGATCGGCTTCGGCACGATCAGCGGTACTCCGGACAAGGCCAACGGCCACTTCTATCTCACCGTGAATCCGGCGCCGGAACGCGGCGGCAGCGACGCGCAGGCGCATCGCACGCTGATGTTCGACGTCAATGCGATCACCGGCGGCGTCAACGAGATGGCGTCGATCGACGAGGACGGCTACGACTTCGTCGTGCACGATGGCGTGGTGCGCTATGCCTACGGCACCGACAACAACCTCAAGGATCACGTCTACTATCGCGCCGGCCCCGACCAGCGCTGGAGCGAGCTCAAGCGCGAGGTCGTCGGCAAGGAATTCACGCCGACGGCGCTTAGCGCCGACGGCACGAAGGTTTATTCCTATGGCAGCCTGAGCGGCGGCCCCAACGAATTTGCGATCAGCAACCTCGATGGCACCGAGCGCAAGGTGCTCGCATCCAACCCGCGCATGAGCATCACCGGCGTGTCCTGGTCGCCCGCTCCGCACGAGCCGTACGCCGCCGTGGCGCTGGAAGGCAAGCCGGTGATCACGTATCTCGACGACAGCCGCTACGCGAAGGCGCTCAAGGCCCTGAACAGGCAATTTGCCGATCACTACGTCTCGTTCGGCGACTTGAGCGAGGACGGCTCGGTCGCGCTGGTGCGCGCCGTCAGCGATCGCGATCCGGGCACCTACGCGCTGTTCGACCTGAAGACGAACAACCTGCGTCCGCTCTACCAGAGCAAGCCGTGGCTCAAGCCCGAACAGCTCGGCGAGCGCCGGCCGTTCTGGTTCAAGGCGTCCAGCGGCACCGAGCTCGGGGGATTCCTGACGCTGCCGCCGGGCCGCACGCCGAAGAACCTGCCGACGCTGCTGCTGCCGCACGGCGGTCCGATCGGTCCGTCGCACCGCTGGACGATCACGTCGTGGGACGATGCGGAAGCGCAGTTCCTCGCCTCGCGCGGCTACGCGGTCGTGCAGGTCAACTATCGCGGCTCGGGCGATCGCGGCAAGAATTTCGAGGATTCCGGCAAGCTGCAGATGGGCACCGGCATGCTGCAGGACCAGCTCGACGGCCTGAACTGGGCCGTGGCGCAGGGCTACGCCGACAAGAACCGTCTTGGCGTGTACGGCGCCAGCTACGGCGGCTACTCGGCGTTCGAACAACCGGTGTTCGCGCCGCAAGGCACGTTCAAGTGCTCGGTCGCGATCGCCGGCGTCTCGGACATCCGCGTGCAGGCCGAACGCAGCGACACGCGGCGTTCGCGCGGCGGACGCAACTTCCTGCGCGAAGCCTGGGGCATGGATGATCCGAAATACGTCGCCGAGAACTCCGCGATCGACCAGGTAAGCAAGTTCAACGTGCCGGTACTGATCATCCACGGCGAGGACGATCCGCGCGTGCCGATCCAGAACGCGCGCGAGATGCGCGATGCGCTCGAGAAGGCCGGCAAGCCATTCGAGTACATGACGCGGCCGAAGGAAGGCCACGGTTTCTTCAAGGAAGACAACAACACCGATCGCTACAAGATCACCGAAGCGTTCCTCGAAAAATACCTCGGGCCCGGCGCGCCGACGGCCAGTCCTGTCGCCGCTTCGCCTTGACGTCGCAGATCGAAGGATCGAACCACAAGAACACGCAGGAACCCGCGAAGAACATCGGGGAGACTGAACAGGACCGTTGAAGAGTCGGTGCGTCCGGCTATGCAGCCGGACAAATGGCGTGAACAATGCCTTGGCGCGTATCGTCTGGCAGCGCTACGCACCAGGGCCTGTCTCTTCATCTTCCGGTTTTATCGTTCTCCTTCGTGTTCTTCGTGGTTCGGTCTTGGTTGCTCGTTTGCGGCCGCATTGCGTTAGGCTTGGCGAATGAGCAATCGCCTCGCCGCTGAAACCAGCCCCTACCTGCGCCAGCACGCCGACAATCCGGTCGACTGGTGGCCGTGGGGCGACCAGGCGCTGGCAGCGGCGCGGGCACAGGACAAGCCGATCCTGCTGTCGATCGGCTACAGCGCCTGCCACTGGTGCCACGTCATGGCACACGAGAGCTTCGAGGACGACGCGACCGCAGGCGTGATGAACGCGCTGTTCGTCAACATCAAGGTCGACCGCGAGGAGCGCCCCGACCTGGACAAGATCTACCAGCTGTCGCACCAGGCCTTGACGCAGCGCGGCGGCGGCTGGCCGCTGACCGTCTTCCTGAGCCCTGACGACCTGGTGCCGTTTTACGCCGGCACGTATTTTCCGAAGGCCGCACGCTACGGCATGCCGCCGTTCGCCTACGTGCTCGAACAGGTACGCGGTTTCTGGGACAGCCGGCGCGACGACGTGCGCGCGCAGACCGCGCTGCTGGCGAACTTCCTGCGCGACTACGATCGCGGCGATGCTGCGGCCGCAGCGCTCGACGATACGCCGATCCGCTCGGCTCTCGCGCAAATCTCGCGCGCGTTCGATCCCGAATACGGCGGCCACCGCGGCGCGCCGAAATTCCCGCATTGCCCGGAAATGGAATTGTTGCTGGATCTTGGCGCCAGTTCTCCTCCGCCCGCGCGAGCAGGCTCGAGCGGCGGCGCCGTTTCTGAGCCCTTGTCCCAGCGAGAGAGGGGCAGCGGTGACGATTGCGCAGACGCAGAATCCGTCCCTGCAGCGCCCACCGATCGGCATCCTGCCTCACCCTCGCCTGCTGCGCGCGATGCCATTCAAGGCATCGCGCAAACGCAGCCGCCTCGACCTCATGCGGCGCTGCGCGCCACCTTCTCGCGCGGCGAGAAGGAACGAAACATGGTCGAGTTGACGCTGACGCGCATGGCCGACGGCGGCATCCACGACCAGATCGGCGGCGGCTTCTGCCGCTACAGCGTCGATGAGCGCTGGGAGATTCCGCATTTCGAGAAGATGCTTTACGACAACGCGCAGCTGCTGCCGCTATACGCGTTGGCGTCACGGCGCTTCGGCGAGGCGCGTTTCGCGCGCATCGCGCGCGATCTGCTGGCGTGGATCGTGCGCGAAATGACGGCGCCGGAAGGCGGCTTCTTCACGGCGCTGGACGCCGACTCGGAACACGAGGAAGGCAAGTTCTACGTCTGGCAGCGCGATGAGGTTCGCGGCCTGCTCGATGACGCCGAATTTGCCGTCGCCGCTTCGTATTACGGCTTCGACCGCGCGCCGAATTTCGAACAGCATGCCTGGAATCCGATCGTGGCGACGCCGCTGGACCGAGTTGCCCCAGCGCTGGGCATCGGCGCAGGTGACGCTGCAGCGCGCCTAGCGTGCGCGACCCAGAAGCTGTTTGCGGCGCGCAGCACGCGCGTGCTTCCCGGCCTCGACGACAAGATCCTGACCGCGAACAACGCGCTGATGATCGGCGGCATCGCGCGCGCGGCACGCCTGCTCGACGCAGCGCCGCTGATGGGCCTGGCCGACGATGCGCTCGACCGCCTGCATCGCGATGCCTGGCGCGACGGCCGCCTGCATGCGAAAGCCGGCGGCGACGCGGCGCGCTTTCCCGCCTATCTCGACGACCATGCATTCCTGCTCGACGCCTTGATCGAATCCCTGCAATGCCGCTGGAATCCGCGCGACCTGGCCTGGGCAATCGCGCTGGCCGACGCGCTGATCGAACGCTTCGAGGATCGCCAACAGGGCGGCTTCTTCTTCACCGCGCACGACCACGAGACATTGCCGCAGCGGCCCAGGCCATGGATCGACGATGCCGTGCCGTCCGGCAACGGCATCGCTGCGCGCGCGTTGCTGCGCCTCGGCCACCTGCTCGGCGAAACCCGCTGCCTCGACGCCGCCGAGCGCACGCTGCGCGCGGCCTGGTCGACGATGCAGCAGATGCCGCACGCCTGCACCAGCCTGGTGCGCGCGCTGAACGACTTCCTGCAGCCACGCACCCACGTCGTGATCCGCTTCGACGGCGGCGATGACGAAAAAGCGTGGCGCGCCGCCCTGGCCGATGCGCTGGCAGGCAGCGCTGCCGATCGCATTGACAGCTATTTCGTTCCCGCGAACGCCGCGGATTTGCCGGCGACGCTCGGCGCGCAGAAACCCGTCAGCGGCGGCGTCGCGTATGTGTGCCGCGGCACCAATTGCCTCGCGCCGATCTTCGCGCGGTCCGCGCTGGCATCGGCGCTGAACGTCACGCCTGCCGGCGAGTGAGGATTGCCCGCCCCGGTCACGTGCCGTTGCGGGCGCGTACTGTCGGGCACACCTCACGTTCGGCTTGCCTGCGTGACAATTGTTGCACCTCTCCCCTTGCGGGAGAGGTCGCCGCGCCTGGCGCGGCGGGAGAGGGGTGGCGGCGAAGCCGCCGACTTCGTCGGCTCACCCTCTCGCCAACCCCTCCCCCATCAAGTGGGAGGGGCTCAGGAGCGCGTTGCCGAGACTTGACTCAGTGGGTCTGCGTGACGGTTTCCGGAACGATTCGGCAGCACGCATGGGCCAGCGCGATCGTCAGAGAATGATCGGCTCGTCCGACAGCTCGTTGTCGCGCGCGCTGCCGTCGGACGGAAATTCGCGCGCGAGGATGTCGCTGACGGCCTGCACGCCTTCGAGCGCGCCGCGTTCAAAGTCGTTCGCGGCGAAGCGTTCGAGCATGCGGTCGCAGACCGCCTGCCATTCGGACGGGTCGACGCGCGCAGCGATACCACGATCGGCGATGATTTCGATGGCGCGTTCGGCAACCAGCACGTAGATCAGCACGCCGCTGTTGTGCACGGTGTCCCAGACGCGCAGTTGCGCAAAGGCCTCGTGCGCGCGCTCGCGCACGGCGCGTGCGCCGATCAGGTCACGCAGCGGCAGCGACTGCTCGATTGCAAAGCAGACCTGGCCGCGATGACGCTGCTCGCCGGCCGCTATGGCCTGGTGGATCGCCGCCAGGGTCGAGCGCGTGAATTTTCGCGGCTGCGCCTTAGCTGCAAGATGTCGTACCCAGCGCATGTCACCAGCTCCCCGACGCGCCGCCGCCGGCAAAACCGCCGCCGCCGCCGCTGAAGCCGCCACCACCGCCAAAGCTGCCGCCGCCGAAGCCGCCGCCGCCAAATCCTCCGCCCAGGCCGCCGAAACCGCCACGCCCGGCGAAGCCGCCGCCCCCGCCGCCCAAGGCGCCGATCAAGGCGCCGAGCAGGCCGGCCCCGATCGCCGCGGCGAGAAGACCGGTGAGGAAGAAGGCAACGCCGCCGCAGATCATACCGACCAGCCCGGCGCGCGGCGCGCCGGGCAAGCGGCCGAACATCGAACGCAGCCACACGCCGGCGAACAGCACCGCGACCAGCATGTTGAAGATCGTGTTGCTGCCGCGGCCGCGCGACGAATGGTCGTCCGTCAGCGCCGGCGGCAGGTCCTCGCCGTCGATCAGTTTGGCCAGGGCGCCGACGGCGTCGCCGATGCCGCCGTAAAAATCGCCGGCGCGGAATTTCGGCGCGATGTATTCGCGGATGATGCGCGCGTTGGCTGCATCCGGAATCGCGCCTTCGAGGCCGCGCCCCACTTCGATGCGCACGCGATGATCGTTCTTGGCGACGATCAGCAGCGCGCCGTCGTCGACTTTCTGCCGCCCGAGTTTCCACGCGTCGACGACGCGGATCGAATACTGCGCGATGTCCTCCGGCTGCGTCGTCGGCACGATCAGCACGGCCAGCTGCGAGCCCTTGCGCTGCTCGAGCGCGGCGAGCGTGGTCTCCAGCGATTGCTTCTGCTGCGCATCGAGCGTACCGGTCGTGTCGGTCACGCGCGCGGTCAGCGGCGGAATCGCCTGCAGGTCGGCGCCGAACGCGGCGGCTGCGGCAAGAAGCGCGAGTGCGGTCAAGAGCACCAGGAGCATTCCTGATGCGGACAAACGCCGATTGACGCGGATGAGAACGAAGGTAATGGAAAAATTCGCGTTCATCCGCGCAATCTATCCGCGTGACCGGCGTTCAAGCTTCTTTCAGTGAGCCGGTGCCGGCGGCGGTTGCTGCGGAGCGGCGGCAGGTGCCGGCTTGTTGAAGTCGACCGTCGGCGCGGTGGAGATCGCTTTTTCGTTTTCGACCGTGAAGTTCGCCTTGGTCTTGTAGCCGAACATCTTCGCGGTCAGGTTCTGCGGGAAGCTGCGCACGAACGTGTTGTAGTCCTGCACC
>DATNFS010000014.1:0-5514 GCA_035606275.1 Rudaea sp. | reverse complement strand
GTCCACCTTGCTCATGCCTTCGCGGAAGACTTTCTGCTCGGCCGGCCAATAGCTGTCCGTGACCATGAGCGCCATGAAAGCGCCGGTCTTGGCCGCCTTTGCGCCGGGTGTCTTCGTCTCCGGCAGGATCGTTTCGGCGATCTCGTCCAGAAAGGCGATATCGGCGGCGCTGAACTCTCCGACCGATCCCTCGAGCGACCGGCTCGTGTTCTCGGCGGCGGCCAGCAAGCGGTTCCCGCCAACGAATGCGACCCCGCCGAGCAACGCAATGACGCGCCGGATTGCTTCGCGGCGATCGATCGGCCAGGTCGCATCGGTTTCGATGGGCAAGTTCATGGCGTTGCCGTTCAGAGGTTGCGACGCTTGAGTTCGTTCACGGCGAAATCGGCCGCGCGGGCGGTGATCGCCATGTACGTGAGCGACGGGTTCTGGCACGCCGACGAGGTCATGCACGCGCCGTCGGTGACGAACACGTTCGGCGCATCCCAGACCTGGTTGTGTGCGTTGAGCACCGAGGTCCTGGGGTCGCGTCCCATGCGCGCCGTGCCCATCTCGTGGATGCCCATGCCGGGGAAATAGCCGCTGTCGTAGGTCGTCACCTGTTTTGCCCCGGCGCGCTCGAGCATCTCGGCCATGTCATTGATCATGTCCTTGCGCATCAGGCGCTCGTTCTCGCCGGTCGCGCAATCGATCTTGAGCACCGGCAGCCCCCATTTGTCCTTGCGCCCGTGGTCCAGATCGATGCGATTGGCGTGATTGGGCAGCATCTCGCCGAACGCAGTGGAACCGAACTTCCACGGGCCGGGCTCTGCCGCCTCGTCCTTGAACTCCGCGCCGATCCCCATCTCCTTCACGGCGCGCATCCATCCTTCGCGGCTCGCGCCACCCTGGTAGCCGAAACCGCGCAGATAGCCGCGCTTGTCGCCGAAAAGATTGCGATAGCGCGGGATGTAGATGCCGTTGGGTCGACGGCCGTAGTAATACTTGTCGTTCAATCCCTCGATGAGTCCCTCGGCACCGGCGCGGAAGTGATGATCCATGAGATTGTGGCCGAGTTCGCCCGAACTGCTGCCAAGCCCGCCCGGCCAGATGTCCGTTGCCGAGCGCATCAGCAGCCACGCCGAGTTCAGCGTCGACGCGCAGACGAAGACGACTTTCGCCGTATAGTCGGTCGTCTGCTCGCTGACCGCGTCGAGCACGCGCACACCGCTGGCGCGCTTGTGTTTCTTGTCGAGCACGATTTCGGTCACGATCGACCACGGCTTCAGCGTGAGCCTGCCGGTCTTGACCGCGGCCGGCAAGGTCGAGGACTGCGTGCTGAAATACCCGCCGTACGGACAACCGAGCCAGCAGGCGTTGCGATACTGGCAAGGCGCGCGTCCCTCCAGCGCCCGGGTCGCGTTTGCGGTACGGCCGATGATCATCCGGCGCTGGCCGCCGAAGGCCGAGTGCAACCGTCCGGCCAGCAGTTCCTCGCCGCAGTTGAGCGGCATCGCCGGCAGGAACTGCCCGTCCGGAAGCTGCGCGAGTCCTTCGCGCGAACCGGATATGCCCGCGTGCTTTTCGACATGGTCGTACCAGGGCGCCAGGTCAGCGTAGCGGATCGGCCAGTCGACCGCGATGCCGTCCTTCGCATTGGCCTCGAAGTCGAGGTCGCTCCAGCGATAACTCTGGCGTCCCCACATCAGCGAGCGGCCGCCGACCTGATAGCCGCGATACCAGTCGAACCGCTTCACCTCCGTGTACGGCGATTCCTCCTCGTTGACCCAGAAGGCGAGATTCTTTTCGTTGAGCATGTCGCGCCGGAGAACCTGATACGCCTCTTCCATGGCCGTCGTGCGACCGCCACGGTGCAGGTATTGCCAGGGCGCCTTCGTGGCGTTGACGTAGTCCTTGACGTGCTCGACGTTGCGCCCGCGTTCGAGCAGCAAAACGCGCAACCCCCTCTCGGTCAGCTCCTTCGCCGCCCAGCCACCGGATATGCCGGAACCGACAACGATTGCATCGTAGCTCTCAGACGGCACGATTCCTCCTGCACTGCCGGGTAATGTAACCTTGGCGCCCGCGGTGAACAATCGTCACGGACTCTTCGCGGCAGCGATGCCGGAACATCGGCACGCCGAATCGATTCAGGCCCGACACGTCACCCGGCGGCCGTCGCGTCGCGGTTGCATTACGATAGGCGCGCCATGACTCTGCCAAGAAAACCTGCCTCGAGCATGATCCGGATGGGCCTGGTGGGTCCCGGCTTCATCGCCGCGCATCACATCGACGCGGTACGGCGCCTGGGGAACGTCGAGGTCGTGGCGATCGCCGGATCGAGCATCGAGTCGGCACGACGCAAGGCACGCGAATGGAATATCGGCCGCACCAGCGGCGACTGGCGCGAGCTGACCGCCGATCCCGGCATCGACGTCATCCACAACACCACGCCGAATCATCTGCATTTCGACGTGAGCATGGCGGCGTTGCGCGCGGGCAAGCATGTCGTGTCGGACAAGCCGCTGGCGATGGACGCCGAGCAATGCCGCCAGCTTTGCGACGCAGCCATGAAAGCCGGGGTTGCGCATGTCGTGACGTTCAACTACCGCGGCAATCCGCTCGTGCAGCAGGCGCGCACGATGGTCGCGCAGGGCGACATGGGCGAGGTGACGTTCGTGCATGGCCAGTACCTGCAGGACTGGCTCGCCGACGAGAATGTGTATTCATGGCGCGTCGATCCGCGCAAGGGCGGCGCCAGTGCCGCCCTGCTCGACATCGGTTCGCACTGGTGCGACCTGGCCGAGCATGTGTCAGGGCTGCGGATCACCTCCGTGCTGGCCGACCTTGCCACGGTGGTGCCGGCGCGATACCGCACGGCGGCGTCCGGCAAGCGTCAGCGCGTGAAGATGACCAGTGAAGATCTCGCCAGCGTGCTGCTGCGCTTCGACAACGGCGCGCGCGGCTGCCTGCGCGTGGGCCAGGTGTTGCCGGGACACAAGAACGACCTGCAGCTGGAGGTGAACGGGCGCACCGCTTCGCTGCGCTGGCTGCAGGAGCGCCAGAACGAACTGTGGATCGGCCGGCACGCGCAGGCCAATACGATGCTGACGAAGGACCCGGCCATCCTCGCAGCAGACGCACGCCGCTACGCGCATCTGCCGGCCGGCCACCAGGAAGGCTGGGCGGACGCGTTCTGCAACCTGATCGCCGACGCCTATCGATGGATCGCGCAAGGCGGCGCGCCCCGGGCGAAAGCCGCCGCGTTGCCGACCTTCGCCGACGGCTATCGCAGCGCGTGCCTGGTCGAGGCGATGCTGCGCAGCCACGCCGCCGGCGGCGTGTGGACGCAACCGGCCGATCCGATGACTTCCGCGAAGAGAGAACGCAAACCATGACGACGATCAAGGCGCGCTTGAGCCTGATGATGTTCCTGCAGTTCTTCATCTGGGGCGCGTGGTACGTGACGCTCGGCACCTGGCTGTCGACAGCCCTGCACTTTTCCGACCAGCAGATCGGATGGGCCTACGGCACGACGGCAATCGGCGCAATCGTTTCGCCGTTCTTCGTCGGTTTGATTGCCGATCGCTCATTCGCCGCGCAGCGCCTGCTCGGCGTGCTGCATGCGCTCGGCGCCGCGCTGCTGCTGTTCGCGTCCTGGCAATCGTCTTTCCTGCCGCTGTACGCGGCCGTGCTGCTGTACGCGCTGTGCTACATGCCCACGCTCGCGCTCACGGCGTCGCTGGCGATGCGCCAGATCACGGACACGCGGCGGGAATTCGGCATGATCCGGGTTTTCGGCACGCTCGGCTGGATCGTCGCGGGGCTGGCGATCGGTGCACTGGCGCTGGAGGCAACCGCGATGCCGATGCGCCTTGCGGCAGCGGCGTCCCTGCTGATGTCGTTCTACAGCTTCACCCTGCCCGACACGCCGCCATTGGCGCGCGGCACGGACTTCCGGTGGCAGCACATCATTCCGCTGGAATCGGTGCGGCTGCTGCGGCGCCGATCGATGGCGGTTTTCGCGCTCGCGTCGCTGCTCATATGCATACCGCTGCAGTTCTATTACGCGTTCACGAACCTCTATCTCAACGAGATCGGCATCCACAATGCCGCCGGAAAAATGACGGGCGGGCAGATGTCGGAAGTGCTCTGCATGCTGCTGATTCCCTGGTTCTTCCGCCGCCTCGGCGTGAAGTACATGCTTGCCATGGGCATGCTCGCGTGGGTCGTGCGCTACGCCGCGTTCGCGTACGGCAATGCCGACGCACTGGTCTGGATGCTGTGGCTGGGTATCGTGCTGCACGGCATCTGCTTCGATTTCTTCTTCGTCGTCGGCCAGATCTACATCGACCGCGAAGCGCCGCCGACTTTGCGCGCCGCGACACAGGGGTTGATCACGTTCATCACCTATGGCGCCGGCATGTTCATCGGCGCGTGGCTCTCCGGCCGCGTCGTCGACGCCTACGCGCTTGTCGGCGCGAATGGCGCCGTTACCCACGACTGGCAGTCGATCTGGATGTTTGCCGGAATTTTCGCCGCAATCGTATTGGCGCTGTTCCTGCTGTCGTTCTCGGACAACGAACCTGCGGCCGGCGTGAAAGAACCGCAATCGGCCTGAAGGCCGGCCCTGCGAAGAAGGATGCGAAGGAGCAGTACATGAACGCGGGGTCTCGCAGGCGGTTTCTCGTGCAATCCGGACAGCTTGCCGCGGGAGCATTCGCATCACCATGGATGTCGCGTGGCGCTTCGGCCAATCCGCTCGGCCGGCCGATCGGCATTCAGCTCTACACGGTGAACGCGCCGATGGAGGCGGATGCCGCCGGCACGCTGAAGAAGCTGCGCGCCATCGGCTTCCGCGAAGTGGAGTCCGCGGGCTTCGGCAAGCTTTCGGCGAAGCAGTTCCGGCGCCTGCTTGACGACGCGGGCCTGGTCTGTCCGAGCGCCCATCTGTCGTTCGATCCGAAAAACCTGGGTGCCGCGTTCGATGACGCACATGCGCTTGGCGCGACGTACGCCGCCAGCGGATCGCTGGACGCGCTCGTCCGCCGTGCCGCGCCTGCGCCGGCTACGTCAGTGCGGGCGATGGGCCTGGATGAAGCCAAGAGCACCGCGGAACTGGCCAATCGCATCGGCGAAGCGGCGAAGCGCGCCGGCTTGCAATACGTGTATCACAATCACGATTTCGAATTCGTCCGACAGGTCGGCGGTGCCATCGGCTACGACGTGCTGTTGCGGGAGACCGATGCGGAACTCGTCAAGTTCGAGATCGACTGCGGCTGGATGGTTTTCGCCGGGCACAATCCGGTCGATTACTTC
Organism: Rudaea sp.; assembly: GCA_035606275.1. GTDB lineage: Bacteria > Pseudomonadota > Gammaproteobacteria > Xanthomonadales > Rhodanobacteraceae > Rudaea. The sequence goes on along the minus strand of DATNFS010000014.1, from coordinate 216 downwards.
CAGACGTATCCGAACCGGTTCCCGCTGATCCACGTCAAGGATTTCCTGCGCAATCCCGACGCGCATGCGGCTGCCGGCAGCGGCGCGCCGATGCTCGGCGCGGAGCTCGGCCGCGGCGTCGTCGACTACAAGCCGATATTTGCCGCGGCCGCCAAGGCCGGACTTCAGCACTACTTCATCGAGCAGGAAGGGCCGTTCGCGCGCATGAATCAGCTG
>DATNFS010000013.1:0-10239 GCA_035606275.1 Rudaea sp. | reverse complement strand
TGACACGACCACCTTCACCGTCGAGCTGCCGCATCCCGCGCCAGGCGGCGGCAGCGGGCCGCAAGGTCGCAACGAGGAAGTCTGACCGGTCACGCCGCCTGAAGGCTGAGCGACCCCCTCTCCGCCAATAGCTTTCTAGGTGCGGGAGAGGGCTGGAGTGAGCGGCGGCGGCGCCTCGCACCTCCTCGACGATTCGGAAGTATCAAAACGCTTGCCCCTCAGCCAACCCTCCGCCCATGCAAGCGTGGGGAGAGGACTTCGTTTTCGTTGTCGACGGACACCACGCCGGGTTGAGCATGCGCAGGCCGGCGGACTTGACGAACCGGCGCGCATCTCTCCTTGCACGATGATTGCGGCGCCGCCTGCCGGCCGCGCACGTCGTTCGCGCCGCCGCCCCTCGCCGCGCGCCGCGTAGAAACGGACAAATTTGGTATAGCGACGTGCCGGCCGACAAGGCCACGATGCGGACGCGGGGAAGACGCTTGCGCCGCTGCACTCGACATCACCTGCCGATCGAGCAGGAAGCACCGCGCCGTAATGACCATGCGGGCGCAAGCGTTCGCCACGCACGGACTGCGCCGGAATTTACGCCATCTACAACGACATTGGGGACATCATGAAACAGCGAGCACTCGTATCGTCGATCCTGGTCGGTCTTTGCGCAACCTTGTGCGTTTCGACCGCCAGCGCCCAGACTGCCGATGCGGCAACTCCCGACCAGGGCAAGAAAGACGAAACGCAGACCTTCGAGACGGTGACCGTGACCGGCTCGCTGATTCCGCGCGCGCAGATCGAGACGGCTTCGCCGGTGATCACGATCACCGCCCAGGAGCTGCAGCGCGAAGGCTTCCGCAACGTGTACGACGCGCTGCGGTCGCTGCCGCTGGCGACCGGCCAGGTGCAGGACAACCAGAGCACGAACAGCTTCACGCCAGGCGCGACGACGGTGAGCCTGCTCGGCCTGGACCCGAGCTTCACGCTGGTGCTGATGAACGGCCGGCCGCTCGCGGATTATCCATTTTTATACAACAGCAACAGCAACTTCACCGACCTCAACACGATTCCGACGTTTCTGATCGACCACATCGACATCCTGCCCGGCAACCAGTCGGCGATCTACGGTTCGGCGGCGATCGCCGGTGTCGTCAACGTGGTGCTGAAACAGAAGATCGACGGCGTGACGCTGGACTATCGCGTCGGCGGCTACACCGACGGCGGCGGCGCGCAGCAGCGCTTCCAGGTCGCGGCCGGCCATGCCTGGGGCAAGCTCGACGGCATGTTCGCGCTCGAGCTGAACAAGCAGAACCCGGTATACGCCTACCAGCGTTCGTATACGAACGACCTGGCCGATGATCCGCTGCTGCACGGCGCGCCGCCGGTCGCGCAGCGCGATCGGCTCGAGCTCGATCCGTTCACCGGCTATGTCGATCCGGGCAAGTCGACCTGCGATGCGATCAGCAACCTCAACCGCGGCGACGAGAGCTATCGCTTCCGCCCGGGCCTGGGCTACTACTGCGGCAGCACCAACAACGTCGGCTTCACGACGTTCCTCAACGCGGAGAAATCAGCCAACGGCTACGGCAGCCTGAAATACCAGTTGAACGACAACACGCAGGTCTACGGCGATGCCTTGTTCGACGTGCGCAAGGTCATCTACGAGGTCGGCGGCACGTCGTTCTGGGCCACCGGGCCGAATTCCAACACGCCGACCTATGTGTACGACCTGGATTCGCAGCACCTGGCCTTGCTGCAACACCTGTACGCACCGGAAGAGCTCGCCCACGAAGCGGACCAGAGCGTGCTCGAACGCAGCTATGTCGTCGACGTCGGCGTGCGCGGCGTCTTCGGCGGCTCGAGCTGGAACTACGACGCCTACTATCATCGTTCCGGCTACGAGGCCGATTCGAAGGCGCGGCGCCTGTTGAACGACAAGGCCAACGCGTTCTACCTCGGCCCGCAGGACGGCGTCGACCCGTTCGGCTACGGCTATCCGGCCTACCACATCCGCCAGCAGGGCCATTTCTGGGGTGCGACCACGCCGGCGCAATTCCTGTCGATCTCCGACGTCAACCGCAGCGATTCGAGCACGTACACGCAGGTTGCCAACCTGACGGTCACGAACACCGACATCTTCGCGTTGCCGGCCGGATCGGTCGGCTTCGCCGGCGTGCTCGAAGGCGGCAACCAGTACTGGGACAACCCGGTCGACCCGCGCATCACCAACGGCGACTTCTTCGGCTCGGGCGGCACGTCCGGCCACGGCACGCGCGACCGTCAGGCCGCGGCGGCCGAATTCAACGTTCCGCTCTTCAGCATGCTGACCGCCGACGTCTCGGGTCGCTATGACCGCTACAGCGTTTCGGGCAGTTCGCAGGGCAAGTTCACCTACAAGCTCGGACTGGAATTCCGTCCGATCGAGACGCTGCTGCTGCGCGGCAACTATTCGACCGCGTTCCGCGCTCCGGACATGGGCTATGTTTTCTCCGGCGGCTCGATCTCGTTCGTCACGGTCGACGACGTCTACAACTGCCGCAAGGCGCAGGGCGACAACTATACCGTGTGCGCGCCGCCGTTCGCCTCGAACAACATCCAGAACACGACCGACTCCAACCACGACCTGAAATACATCACGGCGAAGTCCTACGGCGCCGGCGTGGTCTGGTCGCCTATAACCGAATTCAATGCCAAGGTCGACTACTACCACGTCAAGCTCGGCAACGAGGTTGCCACCTACAGCGTCAAGACCATCCTGGCGCGCGAGGCGGACTGCCGCCTGGGTCATACCACGAGCGGCACGCCGGTCGACATCAACTCGCAGCTGTGCCAGCAGACGCTGGCCGAAGTCAGCCGCAATCCGGCCAACGCGCCGATCGGCGCAGGCCTGCTCAATGGCGTCACGACGTTCCCGCTGAATCTCGCCAACGAACTCGTCTCCGGCATCACCGCGAACGCGCAATACCGCTTCGACGCCGGCCGCTGGGGCACCTTCACCATCGGCGCGGACTACAACACGACGCTCAAGCACGTGCAGCAGCAGTTCCCGACCGATCCGGTCGACGACCTGCTGCGCGACCGCAACTACTACGGTCCGTTCAAGAGCATTTTCAGCGGCAACCTGACCTGGCGCTACGGGCCGTGGAGCACGACCGTCTACGGCATCCGCTACGGCAAGACCTTCAGCTGGGACGGCCAGTCGATCATCGCGCCGTGGATGATCTACAACGCGACCGTGCAGTACAACTTCAACGACGACGCCGCGATCACGCTGATCGGCAACAACATCTTCAACTCGCGGCCGCCGTTCGACGCGAGCTTTGGCGGACAGGTCAACTATCCGTTTTTCAACGTGTTCAACTACAACGCCTACGGACGCCTGCTGATGGTCGAGTTCAACACGCATTTCGGCGGCTCGAAGTAAGTCCGCCGGACCTCGAACCGCGCACCAGCCGAAACGGAAGGGCGGCAGTTCAGCGGTCTTGGCGCGCCGCGGCACGCGGCTCGCCCTGCGCCGCTATCATTGCGCGCGCTTGCCGCGCCTTCCGGCCTTCTGGCTGCGCGTCAACGTGAGCCGCCTTCAGGCAAAGTCTGCACGTACGCCGCGACGTTGCCGATGTTTTCGCGCGTGAGGTTGTGCGCGACGGTGTTCATGACGCTTCCCTCGGGGCGTTCGGTGCTGCGCTGGAACACGCCCAACTGCTTGCTGACATAGTCCGCGTGCTGCCCGGCGAGCCGTGGAAACACCCCGTTGCCCAGGCCTTGCGCGCCATGACAACTGCTGCAGGGCGGAATCTGCCGATCGGGTACGCCGCCGGTAAAGATCGTGCGGCCGGCGGCGATTTGTTCGGACGCGCCCTCGGGAGATTGCGGGCGAGGCTGCTGCGCGGCGAAATACGCCGCCAGTTCGCCGATCTGCTTTTCGGTCAGCTTGCGGCTGATACCCCACATGTATTCGAATCCCACCGGATCGCTGCGGCTGTGGCTCTTGAATTCCTTCAACTGCTTGACGAGGTATGGATCGAGTTGTCCGGCCAGGTTCGGCACGTTCGGCGAAGTCGCCGTTCCCGTGACGCCGTGGCAATTCGAACAGACCTGTTCGGCGAGCGTCTGCCCGGAAACATCGGGATTGGCCAGGTCGCGTGACCGCGGCAGGTTCGCGCAGCCGGCCGCCAATGCGGCCAACGCAAGCAGGCTTGGAATTGCGCGTTTCATGGAACCTCCTCGTGCACCGTGTGTTGGGCGTCGCAACGCGCCCGACGGTTCGCGTGTTCAGTACGCGCCCCACAGATACAGAAACAGGGAATTGTTGTCGCCGGCGTTGCGGCCGGCGCCGTCGTAGTTGCGCGCGGCCCCGTTGTAGCGGTCATACATCGTGTACTGCAGGCCGATGCGCAGGTACTGGACCGGCGTGTAGAAGATCTCCGAGGTCCAGCCGCGGATTGCCGGGTTGCCGGAGATGTTGCCGTAGACGCGCGTCGGATCGTAGAGCGCCGAATTGGTCGTGCCAGTCTGGTTGAAGAATGCCATGCTGGCGCCGTATTTCGCCTGGTAGATATAGCTGCCCTTCGCGCGGAATACGTTCGTCTTGTCACGCGTGTTCGTGTTCGGCAGCGGATTGCCGTCGATGTCGGTCACCGGCTGGTCGGCGAGGAAGTACGGATAGCGGTGCGAATCGCGCATGTAGGCCAGCTGCACCGTTACCGCATGCGGATCGAGCAGATACTGGTATTGGCTGTCGATGCCGATGTCGCGAAAATGATGGACGCTGCGCGGGTCCGACGTGTCGAGCGGATCGTCGTAGACGTCCGAGATCATCCCGGACGTGCCGACCATGATGTTGTGCGCTCCCCATTCCCTGCTCAACGTCACGCGCCAGTACGGATTGGTTCCCTGCAGCCTGGTCTTCTCGTCCTTCGGCACGCCGGCGCTCATGAATGAAGCTATGCCGCTGGCCGTGCGATAGCCGCCCAATTCGACATACAGCAGCTGGTTCCAGTACGCATACGCGGCAAGACCGGCGATGTTGCCGCCGGCGGCTATGCCGGGGTAGGGCGTATTGCCGTCGATGAAGCTGCTGCTGGTCGGACTCGGCACCGGCACGTATTGCATCCACGCCGCAGCGGAGTTCCAGGGATCGGCGACGGACGGATTGTTGTTCGCGGTGACGCCGAAGATGAGGTCGTTGGTCGGGCTGATGAGCCGGTCGGCGTAGCGGATGTCCATGTTGTCGGCCGAGGTATGGCCGTGGAACTTGCCGTCGTCGCTTTGCGTCGCGTAGTTGTCGTAGGTGACTTGCAGGAACGCACCGATGTTGTCGGTGACCTTGCCGGCAACGAACCCGCTCGCGGTGGCGAAGATCAGCGCATCGTTTTTCTGGAAATCGGCGCGCGGATCGTCGCTCTTCGACGTATTGGCGACGTGCGAATCGCTGACGACGGCCATTGCGGCGAAGGGCAACGTGCGCTCGCCGATCGTGTAGCCGGTCAGCTTGAACAGGCGGCCGTACGGCGTGAGTTCCGGGTATTGCCCGCCGGCATGGCAGGCGACGCAGTTCTGGCCGGTCTGGCGGGCGAATGTCGGCAGTGCGCGTGCGGGAGCCGAAGGCAATGCCGTGCACAGGAATGCCACCGCCAGGACGACGGTTCGCACGATCGAACGGACCACTGCGCTTCTGGGCATCGATTGCATGTTGATCTCCGGTACAGCGCCGAGACAGGGCAGAAGGTGGCGTATACAGCGGGCAGCGTCATGATCTGCGTCAAAAACTCGTCTGACAAGGACGGAATTGCATGAAACCTGACGCCAAGCTTGCAATCGCCGGCAATCAGCGCGCGCGATGCGGCGCAGGTCAGGCGCGCGAACGATAAGCCACGGAAGGTCGCGCGACCCATCGCAGGCTCGACCATGATGCATCGCACACGCCACGATGACCGTACGCAAACGAACATGGCGCGCACGCGCCCGCAGCCGGACATTTCGGATCGCGCTGCGACTTCAGGATCTTCGATGCAGCCACCGCGCAGGCGCGCGACGGCGCATTGCCGATGACCGGGCGGTCGACCCTGCGGCTTCAGGTACCGGATTCAGGACGCGCCGACTTCGGCGGACTGACGCTGAGCGGCAACATGCCGGACCGCGGACGCGCACGGGCTGCTAGCGATGGCCGAACAGGAAGAGCACCAGCCACAGCGTGAGCACTGCCGCAACCAGCAGCGAAAACGCCGACGCCTGCCGCTTGCTCCCGTTCGGCGGGGATGCCGTCGCGCGCTGTTGGTCCGCTGACTCGGTGCGCGAAGACCTTGATGGACCGCGAAAAAACCGATGTCGAGCCGACATCATGCGCGCGCCCTGCCAGCCCGCCTGTGCGCCGGCACGATGCTCACTGAAACTCGTGTTCGGGCCGGCCGGACCGAAGGTGGCACGGCGCGAGCGTCGGAAATCCATCGATATCTCCATCGTCCCTGGCCGATGTGAGCAAATTGCGTGCCGGCGATGCGCCGAAATTGCACGTTCCGCCGTGGGCGGCTCCGGAGACGGGGTATGCCGCGGTCGCCCGGAAAAAATCAGGCGCGCTCGGGTGCCGGGCTCGCTGCGACGGGGTCGGGTGCGATGCTGCGACCGCGGCGCAGGCCATAGCCGACGTAGATCGCGATGCCGACCAAGGCGTAGCCGCCGAGCACGGCCGCGGGCAGGACGTCGCCGCGCTGCGCCTGCGCGACGATGTCGAGTGCGACCGGGCAGACCATCGCCAGGCACATCACGATCGCGGCGACCGGCACGTAACCAATCCAGGCCTTGCCGATGTGGAAGCCGCCGAACGGCACGCGGAACGGGCGCGGCAGGTCCGGGCGCGTCGTGCGCAGCCACATCAGGCTCAAGGCAACGATGACGAACGCGAGCGCCGTGCCGACGCTGACGAGATCGCCCAGGAACGAGATCGGGAACAGTGCGGCGAGCACGGCGGAAATCGCGCAGACCAGGATCGAGCCGATCCACGGCGTGCGAAACTGCGGATGCAGGCGCGCGAACGCGCCGGGCAGCAGACCGTCGCGCGCCATCGCGTAGCAGACGCGCGAATGGCCGTAGCCATTGACGAGCAGCACCGAAGACAGGCCGGTCAAGGCGCCGATCTTGATCAGCACGGCGAAGCCCGGATGGCCGATGTGGTCGACCGCCACCGCGATCGGATCGGGCACGCCGAGCTCGCGGAACGGCACGATGCCGGTCAGCACGGCGGCGACGACGATGTAGATCAGCGTGCTCGCAGCGAGCGCGCCGAGGATGCCGATCGGCATCGCACGCTGCGGATCCTTCGTCTCGGCGGCGGCAGTCGAGACCGTCTCGAAGCCGAGATAGGCGAAGAACAGGATCGAGGAGGCGCGCAACACGCCGGCCCAGCCGTACGTGAATCCGCCTTCGTTCGGCGGAATCAGCGGCGTCCAGTTGTGCGGCTCGACCGCGCCGATGCCGACCGCGACGAACGAGGCGAGCACCGCGATCTTGACCGTGACCAGGATCGCGTTGACGCGCGCCGACTTCGACACGCCGACGACGAGCACGACCGCAACCAGCGCCAGCGCCCCCGCTGCGACGAGGTTCAGGCCGCCGCCACCGACGAATTTCGTATGCCCGTCGACCACGCTGGATTGCAGCAGCGATGTCGACAACAGCTTTGGCAAATGTATACCAAAATCACCGAGCAGGCTGGCAAGGTAGCCGGAGAAGCCGACCGCGAGCGCCGAACCGGCCAGACCGTATTCGAGCATCAGCAGCCAGCCCAGCGTCCATGCGTAGACCTCGCCCATCGCGCTGTAGCAGTACGTGTACGACGATCCGGCCGCCGGCACGGCGGCGGCCAGTTCGGCGTAACACAGGCCGACCAGCGCGCAGGCCGCGCCGGCAACCAGAAACGACACCATCACGCCGGGCCCGGCGTAATTCGCCGCGGCCGGCCCGATCATCACGTAGATGCCCGCGCCGACGATGCAGCCGATGCCGAGCAGCACGAGGCTGGTCGGCGTCAGCACCTTGTGCATGCCGTTGGTGGCCGTCTCGTGCTGCAGCGCCTCGACCGACTTGCGCGCGAACAGGCGCGAGGCGCTCACGATGCGCCGCCGTTGCCGCGCTGCGAATTGAAGTCGCGCATCAGCGCGAGCAACGCCGCGTTGCCGCCTTGTGCCAGCCCGTGCAGGATTTCCGGAAACGTGTCGTCGCGTTCGTCCTGGCCGAGCTTGAACTTGGCGCGGATGTCGAGCACGGTCGCGCGGAACGGAATGATCCGCGGCAGCAGCAGCGCATAGCGCGCATGCATTTCCTCGACCCTCCAGCGCCGCTCGCGCCCGGCTTCCATCGCGTCGACCAGGTCGCGCACGATGCGATCGAGGTCTTCCGGCGTATCGAGAAACTCGATGCGCACGCTCACATTCGCGGCCGCGTAGTTCCAGGTCGGCGCCTGCGTGCGATCGGCGAACCACGAGGGCGAGACGTAACCGTGCGGGCCGAGGAACAACAGCGTCGCGTGCGGCTCGGCCTGCAGTTGCGCGACCTGCGGGTTCGCGCGCGGATAGTGGCCGGTCAGCGTCGCAAGGCGGCCGCCGCTGACCTGCTCGGGCCGCAGCGGCAGCAGTGTCGTATCGGCGTTGCCGGCGTTGCCGGTAACGACGAACGCCAGCGGATTGGCGCTGATGAAGCGCGTGACGTCTTCGTCGCTGCGGGCGGAAAATCGCGGATTGCTCATCGGGATGCCATCGTCGCCGGTTGGGTTTGCCTGGTTGCGCTGCGCGCGTTGCGCCGCGTCCACCACAGGCCGGCGCCGAGCACGCCCATCGCGAGCAGGCCGAGACCGGTCAGCAGCGAAACGAGGCGGCCGGGCAGGCCGAGAAATTCGCCGTTGTGGATCGGATAGAACGCGTTCGCAATCTTCTCGTTCAGCGGCAGCCTGAACGCGTCGCGATCGAGCAGGACGGTGCCGTCATGCGCATCGACGAATATGGTCGTCTGCCCGAACACGCGGCGCAGCTCGCCCGCCTGGCGCAGGCGGATGCGGTACCACGGCTGATCGGCGCCCGGCATCTCGACCAGCGACAGCGCCGCGCCCGGATAGCGCTGCATCGCGGTGGCCAGCGCCGTGGCCAGCGGAATGCGCTCGGCGGAAGTAGCGGCGCGCACCGGCGGTGCAACGGATTCCACGCCGAGCCAGCGATCGACCGGCCATTGCTGCGCCACGCCGCAGGCGACGATCACGCTCGCCGGCGCGAGCAGGCAGGGGCCGAGCGCGCGATGCCACTTGTAGAACTTCGCGGCCGGCGAACCCGACGTGCCGGGCAGCAGCACCCGGCGCCATGACTGGCCGCGCGCCGGCCATGCGAGGGTCAGGCCGAACAGCAGGTTCGTCAGCAGCACGAGGCCGCTGCAACCGAGAAACCACTTGCCGCGATCGCCGGCGAACAGCGTCTCGTGGAAATCGTGTGCGGTCTGGAACAGGCCCGGCGCCGGGTAGTCGTAGTCGCGCGGCGCGTCGCGCAGCACCGCGCCTTCGCCATCCACATGCACGCTGCGCGTGTGATCGTCCTTGTCGGTGAACAGCAGGTCGTAGCGATTCGGCGAACCTTCGCCGGCCATGATCCAGGTCAGCGTCGCCTGTGGCCGCGCGGCCGCGAGCGCGGCCACCGCCGCGCCGAACCGACCGGCTGCCAGCGGACGATCCGGGCCGCGCAACAGCGCATCTCCGATCTCGCCCTGGAACGAGATCAGCACGCCGCTCAGGGCCTGCAGCAACCACAGCACGCCCAGGCCGAGGCTCAGATACTTGTGCGTGCTGCGGACGATCGGGCGCATGGCGAGCTTCCGCGCCGCAACCGGCGCAGTCAATACCGGTCAATCTCGGTCCAAATCCTGTCACAGACTGGCGATGCGGGGTCTATCGCTGTCGTATGTGGGCCAAGTTGGGTTCGCGCGCTGTCGGCTGTCATGCCGACGGCGTCATTCCCGTGTGAGCGGGAATCCGTGTTGTCATTTGCTCGTCATTCCGGCGCAAGCCGGAATCCATCTTGATCTCGTTTTTCCTCGCTCAGGCGAGTGCAGAGCTTCCACTCGCCCTGCGGGCGAGCGGGTCACTTTCTCTTGTGTGGCCAAGAGAAAGTAACCAAAGAGAAGGCCACCCCCGGCGGCGCGCTCTTCGGGCATCCTGCCCTGCGAGTGCGCGATCGCACTGCGGGGTTCGCTGGATGCACGTCCGTGTGC
>DATNFS010000012.1:0-28139 GCA_035606275.1 Rudaea sp. | reverse complement strand
CCATGATCAGCGTCGCGACGAGCATCAGGATCGTGAGCGGCAGGCCGGCACGCATGAAATCGCTGGCGCGATAGCCGCCGGGGCCGGCGACGATCGTCAGGACCGGATTGGCGCTCGCGATCACGTAGCTGTTAGAGGTCGAGATCGCGACGATCAGCGCATAGACGGCCGGGCTGCCGTTCGAGGCGAGCGCGATGTTGATTGCCATCGGCACCATCATCACGGTGGCGCCGACATTCGATACGACCTGCGAGAAGAACAGCGCCAGCAGCGCGATCACCGCCTGCAGCGCCCACTGCGGCCAGTTGCCGAGGTAGCTCAGCACCTCCTGCGCGATCCAGGCGGCCGCGCCGGTGCGGTCCATGGCCCAGCCGAGCGGAATCAGGCAGGCCAGCGTGAAGATCGTCTTCCAGTTGATCGCGTTGTACGCCTCTTCCATCTTCAGCACGCCGGCCAGCAGCATGCCGACCGCGCCGGTCAGCATCGCCACCGACAATTTCAGGTCGGTGAACAGGCCCAGGCCCATCGCCAGCGCGAAGAACGCGGTGGCGTGCCAGATCTTGCTCGGGCGGCCTTCCTCTTTCGGATAATCGGTGACGACGACGAAATCATGCGTCTCGGCGGCGAGCGTCAGGTCGCGCCACAGGCTGTGCAAGACCAGCGTGTCGCCGGCGCGCAACGCGACCTTGCGCACATCCTCGCGGAAAATCTCCTCGCCGCGGTTGACCGCGAGCACGCTGATGCCATAGCGCTTGCGCAGGCGCAGGTCGCTGACCAGTTGCTTGACGAAATGCGAGTTCGGCGGAATCACCGCCTCGGAAATGCCGGCGCGGGTCGGATTGAACATGTCGCGGAAGTTGCGCAGGCGCGTCTGCGCGCGCAGCAGGTTGAGGTTGGCGAAGTCGCTGACCTGCTCGCGCTTGCCGAGCGCGCCGAGCACGGTGCCGACCCAGATCATCGTGTCGGCCGGCGGCGCCAGGCGCGTCTCGTCGCCGTTCTTGATCGCCAGGATCAGCGGCGCGCCGCGCAGCGCCTCGGCTTCGGCGATGCTCATGCCGACCAGCGGGCTCTCGGCGCTCACGGTCAGCTCGAACACTTCGCCGGCGATGCCGTAGGTTTCGGCGAAATAGGTTTCAGTGCGGCCCGGCGTGACGTTCTGGCTTTCCGCGTCGATCGGCAGCAGGCGGCGCGTGAACAGCGCGAAATAGCCCAGGCCCAGCAGCAGCAGCGGAATGCCGATCGGCGCGATCGAAAACAGCGAGAACGTCTCGATCGTCTGCGCGCCGGGCGGCAGGTTGCGGTTCGCGCTGGCGATCAGGTCGTTGAGCAGGATCAACGGCGAGTTCGAGATCATCGTGATGTTGGTGCCGGCCAGGATGCAGAACGCCATCGGCAGCAGCAGCCGGCCGAGCGGCACCCCGGTGCGCGCGCTGACGCGGCTGGCAACCGGCAGGAACAGCGTCGCCAGCGCCTGGCTCTGCATGATCCCCGAGAGCGAGCCGACCATTGCGTTGACCAGGAACTGCAGCCGCGTCTCGATGCCGCCGGAAAGACGCAGCAGGAACGAGGCGGCCTTGCCCAGCACGCCGGTGCGGTCCAGGCCGGCGCCCATGATCATGACGCCGAGCAGCGAGATCACCGCGTTGCCGGCGAAGCCGTCGAACAGCTGCTCGACCGGCATCAGGCGCGTGATGCCGATGACGACGATGACCAGCAGCGCGACCAGGTCGGCGCGGATCCACTCCAGCACCAGCATCAGCACGGTGAAGGCGACCAGCCCGAGCACGAGCATCATGTCGTGGGTGAGGACCAAGCCGGTATTCATCGGGGCATCGTTATTGTTCGGCCGGGCTCAACGCTGGGGTGGGTTGGCGTCAACAGCGGTCATAGAGCAGGTCCCAGACGCCGTGGCCGAGCCGCCGGCCGCGTTTTTCGAAATGCGTTTCGATGCGCCAGTCCGGCCGCGCGACGAAGCGCGCCGCGCCTGCGCGGTTGCGCCATTCGGGCGATGACTCGAGCACGCTGTGCATATGTTCCGCATAGTCCGCCCAATCGGTCGCCAAATGCAATACGCCGTTGGCCGCAACGCGGCTGGCCAGCAGGCGACAGAAATCCGGCTGCACCAGGCGACGCTTCTGCTGGCGCTGCTTCGGCCATGGGTCCGGAAAATAGATGCGCACCTCGTGCAGCAGCGACGGTGCGATGCAGTGCTCGAGCACGGCAATCGCGTCGTCATTATACAAGCGAACATTGTCCACATTGTGTGACGCCAGCGCGTTCATCAGGCGGCCGACACCGGGGCGATGGACCTCGATGCCGATGAAGTCCTTTTCCGGCTCGTGCCGTGCCGACCAGAGCAGTTGCTCGCCGTTGCCGAAACCGATTTCGAGCACGAGCGGCGCCTGCCGGCCGAACGTGCCCCGCGCGTCGAGCAATCCGGCGTCGATCGACATGCCATAGCGCGGCCAGTGCTCGGTGAAGGCACGTTGCTGCGCCGGCGTGAATCTTCCCTGGCGCAGCACGTAGCTGCGAATGTGACGCGGCTGCATGCTAACCGTCCCTGGTGCGTGGCGCCGGCCCGGCCATCCCCGGCCGGTCGCTCGCCGGCGCGACACGCCATTCAAGGCATGTCGCGAAAGCCCCGGCTCGCCCCTGGCGCAGCACGTAGCTGCGGATGTGCCGGGGCGGTGATAACCCCTCTCCCCCGTCGCGCTCGGGTGGCGCAGTCGTCTGGGGTGTGGGGGCAAGGCTACGCATTTCCTCGACGCTCACGAGGGTCACTCGTCGCTCCTCACGCAAGCCTCTCCGCCAAACAGGTTTGGGAAGGGCTGAAATCCTGCGGCGCGCCGGTTCGCACGGGTTCCACGATCCTGCACATGTCAGGCGATGGTCCCGTCGATCGGACTCGACGCCGAGGCAAAACGCTTGCGCGGAATGCGCCCGGCCAGGAATGCCTCGCGGCCGGCCTCGACCGCCTTGCGCATCGCGCTGGCCATCAGCACCGGATCCTTCGCGCCGGCGATCGCGGTGTTCATCAGCACGCCGTCGCAGCCGAGTTCCATCGCGATTGCGGCATCGGAGGCGGTACCGACGCCGGCGTCGACCAGCACCGGCACCTTCGCGTTTTCGACGATCTCCAGGATGTTCCAGCGGTTCTGGATGCCGAGCCCCGAACCGATCGGTGCAGCCAGCGGCATGACCGCAACGCAGCCGATCTCCTCGAGCCGCCTGGCCAGGATCGGATCGTCGCTGGTATACACCATGACCTGAAAGCCTTCGCCGACGAGCGTCTGCGCCGCCTGCAATGTCTGCACGACATCGGGGAACAAGGTTCTCCTATCGCCGAGGACTTCGAGCTTCACCAGGGTGCGGCCGTCGAGCAATTCGCGCGCGAGCCGGCACGTGCGCACGGCGTCCTCCGCGGTGTAGCAGCCGGCGGTGTTCGGCAGGATCGTGTAGCGATCCGGCGGCAGCACGTCGAGCAGATTCGGCTGGTTCGCGTCCTGGCCGATATTGCTGCGCCGGATTGCGACCGTGACGATTTCGGCGCCGGCCGCTTCGGTCGCACGACGCGTCTGGTCGAAGTCCCTGAACTTGCCGGTACCGGTCAGCAGGCGCGAGCGATACGACTTGCCGGCGATCACGAGCGGGTCGTGCACGGCATCGGTGGGTGTCTGGGGTAGGGCGTTCATGCGGTTTCCATAAATATACAAAGTCCGTTTTTGCGGTGGGCTTCGCAAATCGCGCGACATGCGCCGTCGCACCCTGATGTGCATGCCGCGCCCGCTTGCGCGGGCGGACGCCGTTGCTAGGCTCGGCCTTCCGGGCCTCGCCAAGCAACCCGGCCCTGCGCGTCCTGCTCCGGGCGGGCGTCTTCACGCGCGATGCCTTCGTGGCATCGCGCAAGCGTTCAGCCGCCCCCCATGGCCTGGACGATTTCTATGCGGTCGCCATCGTGCACGATGCGCTGCGCGTGCTGGCTTTTCGGCACGATCTCGCGATTGATTTCGACGGCGACCCGGCGGCCGGCATAGGCCGAGGCGTCGAGCAGGCCGGTGACGGTCAGACCCTCGTCGACTTCGCACGGCTCGCCGTTGAGCACGATCTTCGTCATGCCTGCCAGTTTACCTTCTGGCCGGCGCGGCCGCAGCGTTTTTCAGTCGCCGGAAAAGAGCGCGCCCGGCAATACCGGGCGCGTTCTGAAGCGTGTCGCGGCCCAACCTCAGCCGCCACCGCCATTCTTGTCTTCGTCCTTCTTGTTGTGCTTGTTGTCGCTGCCGCGATTGTTGTTGCCCTGACCCTGATTGTGCTGCTGCACCGGTTGCTGCACGTGTTGCTGCGGCACCTGTTGTTGCGGGACGCGCTGCTGTTGCTGGACCTGCTGCTGCTGCAGCCGAAACTGCTGTTGTTGCGCCTGTTGCTGCTGCTGGACCTGTTGCTGTTGCTGCACGCGCAACTGCTGTTGATTCTGGATCTGGCGATCGTTGCCGCCGGGGTTGCCACTATTGTTCTGCGAGCCCTTCGGCGCACGGTATTCGCGCCCGTTCGAGCGCTGGACGTTCGACTGCGCCTGACCATTGCCATTGCCATTGGCGGCGCCGTTGCCGCTGGCCGGCTCGGACGGATACGAGCGGACCCTGCGATCCTGGCCTGCGCCGCGGCCGTTGCCCTGGCTGCCGTTGTTGGACGACTGATCGCCCTTCAACACGCCTTGTGCCGCGTTGTTCGACGGGTTCGACCCGTTCGACTGCTTGAGCTCGTTGCCGACGACGCGGCCGCGATCGTTCACCTGGCCATTGCCGCGGCCGTTGCCGTTCTGCACATTGCCGCCGGCCGCATTGTTGCCATTGGCATTGTTGGCATTGTTGCCATGGGCGAATCGGCTCGACTGCAGATGCTGGTCCTGCCCGCCGTTCACGACCGGGCGACCGTTGGCGTTCACTGCGGCATTGCCTGCATTGCGGTCCGTTGCATTGCCGGTGCGACGGTCTTCCGCCTTGAAGCCCTTGTTCTGCGCGCCGCTGGTCGCGTTGTTGTTTTGCAGGCCGTTGCCGACGTTGCGGCGTGCCTCGCCATTGCCCGGGCGTGCGACCAGCGGTGCCGCCGCGGTGCGCGCCGGTACGCCGTTGTTGGTCACGACCTTGATGTTGTTGCGCTCATTGATGTTGACGTTGCGCGCATTGTTCTGCACCGCCGGCAGCGAACGCAGCTGCACGTTGTTCAACGGCTGGCCGGGATTCTTCTGCAGCAGTGCTTCGCGCGTTGCGAACGGCGCGACCGGCGCCGGCGGCTTGCTCGCGGCGACGATGCGGCGGTTGAACGCCGCTTGCGGCGGCGCCCGGCCGACGCGACGATCGGACGCAACCAGGCTCGCCCGCGTCGGTGCCACGGCGGCAAACGCCGAAACGTGCGCGTTTGCGAATGTTTCGCGATTCACGGCGATCGCCGAGGCATGCACCGAACGCGCGCCGATGAAGGCGGCCGCGGGTACTGCCACGACCGCGCCGGCAATCAGGCGATTGTGGTAGTTGACTTCGTTGTAATTGATGTCGCCACGACGATAGTGGCCGTAATAGCCGTCGATGGCGCCCCGTTCGAACACCGAATTGCTGACGTTGACGTTGGTGAAGTAGCCGCGGCTGGTGCGATAGCCGGGAAACCAGACATCGCGCGGCCCGAGCGGGAACCAGCCGACCGGTCCGCCGATGCCGATGCTGACGCCGCCGCCGATGAAGGCGACCAGCGCCGGCGCATAGTACGCGCGCACCGCGACCGGGCCGGGGCACCAGCCCCAGCGGTTGCCGATGTACGCCCAGCGGCCGTAATGGAATGGAGCGAAGCCCCACGGCGCATCATCGATCCAGGTCCAGCCATATGCGCCGACCCAGCCCCAGTGGCCGTAGTGATACGGCGTCCAGCCGACTGCGACCGTGGTCGGATACCAGACGTGGCCGTATTCGGGCACGTCGCTCCAGTCGCCGTTGTCGTCCAGATCCTGATAGCCGATCACGTCCTCGGAAACATACTGGCGCGAGCGCGCGCCGTCCCAGCGCTGGTTGCGCTGCGCGATGAACTCGTCGAATGCATCCGGCGGCGGCAGCGAATCGGTGGTGTAGTCGCGCAGTGCCGAATCGTTGAACGTGACCGACTGGCCCTCGTCGATGCGCGCGCGCGCGTCGTTCTCGCCGTACGCATCGCCACCGCCGTGCAGCACGGAAACCGTCGTCGCCTGGCCGTCCGGCGAAACGGTGACGCGGAATTCGCCGACGCGGTTGATCACGAATGCCAGCGTCGGCGTGTCGATTTCGTAGACCTGGTTGTCGTACAGGCGGCGCACGCGCAGATTCAGCGAACCCTGCGTCAGCTCGACCTGCGCCGTCTGGTCATCGAGGTTGAGGAAATCGAAGCTGGTCTGCTCGTCGATGCGGATCGCCGACGAACCGATCTCCAGCTCGGCGCGCGAGTCGTGATCGGTCCACAGCTTGTCGCCGGTGATCAGCGGACGGTTGATCTGTGCCTCGACCCAGTCGTTCTCGCCGGCCGGGACGAAACTCACCGCGCCGCGGATGAAGGACAGGCGCCCGACGCGCGATGGCGGATCGGGCTGGTCGGCCGACGCCGATTGCGAATCATCATCGGGTCCCGGCTGTGCCATGGCGCCGAGCGCAAACAGCGCGCCGACCGACAACAGGCCGATACGAAGAATCTTGAACATGGCTAACGCTCCTTTGCGTCGCGCAGGAAAAGAAATACGGAATTCTCGATAAGTGCGGCGTCTCTATCGCCGAAAGCCCCGACCCGATGCGTTACTCTGCGTGCATATCTAAGCGCAGACAAGCTGAATGATCGCCTTCTGCCGCGCGCCCGCGCCGGGCATCGGCGCAACCCATTGCCGGCAATCGAATAATCGGGCCGCCGGCGCAGCCGAACTCAAGCCGTGATTGCGGCCCAATCGGCAAATCCGTAGAGTTGTTGGCAGGCACCGGTGCGGGTGTAGCTCAATGGCAGAGCTGTAGCTTCCCAAGCTACTGACGAGGGTTCGATTCCCTTCACCCGCTCCAGCGTCTTTGTGCTACCCGACCATCCAGGAAGGTGCGGGAGTTTCCGCACCCGAAACGACAAGCATGTCTGCCCGTTCGTTCGAGGATCTGAACAATCCGCAGCCGCCCTGGCGCGACTTGTTGCGTCGAAGGGATACGGCCGCGGCGGTTCGGGCGCTTGAGCAAGCCGCGAAGAACCAGCCGGACTCGTTGCCCATTGCCTTCGATCTGGGGCGGGCCTACGGCGCCCTCGGCCGCTTCGAGGAAGCAAGGCAGCAGTTCGAGCGGGCTGTCGCTTGGCCGGGCCAGGAGTGTCGCACCTACCTCGCGCTCGGCTATACGCTGGGCGAACTGTCCGATTGGCACGCTGCTGCGCGAGCCTTGCTCGTCGTGCTGCAGGCTGCGCCCGGGCATCTGCGGGCGCTGGGAAGTTTGTCCGAGTGCGCGCATCGTCTCGCGCGACGAGGCGAACAGGTTCCACGGAACAAGCGATCCGGCGCAAGCGCCCCTGCAGGAAAACGGGAAGGAGCGATCTCCGTCATCGTTTGCAGCATCGATCGCGCCAAGCTCGCACGTCTGCAAGCCAACCTCCAGACGCTCCTGTGCGGCGAAGATTGGGAATTGATTCATATCGCCGACGCGCGCTCGTTGTGCGAAGGTTACAATCGCGGCGTTGCGCGCGCGCGCGGGGAAATCCTCGTGTTTTGCCACGACGACATCGCGATTCTCTGCCCGGATTTCGCGAGCCGCTTGCGAACCCATCTCGCCTCGTTCGATCTGCTGGGCGTTGCCGGTTCGACGCTGGCCGCCGGGCCGACGTGGACCTGGTCCGGCGCGCCCCATGCCTTCGCCTCGATCGCCTACCCGCGTGCCGGCACCGACGAGGTGCAACTTGCGACGTGCGGAACGTCCGGTCCGGTGGTGAAGAATGCACAACTCCTGGACGGCGTTTTCATGGCGGGGAGAAGGGACCTTCTTCAGCGCGTGCCGTTCGACGAAGGCACGTTCGACGGGTTTCACTTGTACGACCTGGATTTCAGCTATCGCGCCTGGCTTTCGGGCGCCAGGACCGCGATTTGCCGTGACGTGGCGATCTGTCACGAATCGCGCGGCAGGTTCAAGACGGCGGACTATCGGCGCTACGCCGAACGCTTTCGACGCAAATTTCCCGCTGCATGCCTGGCGCCCGCGGCAACCAAGGCGTTGTTCGCGGAAATCGCGATCGACAAGACGAGCCTGCTGCAGCCAACGCTGGACTGGTTGAACTGCCTGGCAGACCCGCCGAACGCCGAACACGTCGGGTAGGGTGCATTGTCGACATCCTGCAAGTATTGCTCGAACGCTGCATGGATGACGGTGCGGGCTGCCGCGCGTTCGACCCCGCGCCGCATCTGCCAGGCATGAATCACTGGTTTGGATACGCGGGCGCTTGACTTGTGCGGTTGCCGGCGGCTCATCATTTCCACCCGGATGCGGCCGGCCGGCGGCAATCACTTCGTCGCGGAGAAATCTCGTTGCAGGACGAACCGATCATACTTGGCTGGCGCGAGTGGCTCGCGCTGCCGCAGTTCGGCATCGCGGCGATCAAGGCGAAGATCGACAGCGGTGCGCGCACGTCGGCGCTGCATGTCGAATCGCTCGAGGAATATCTGCGCGATGGCCGGCCGTGGCTGCGGTTTGCCGTGCTGACCGGCCGGCGCGGTGCCGCGCCGGTGCTGTGCGAGGCAGCGGCGCTGGACCGGCGCGACGTGTCGGATTCCGGCGGGCATGTCACACTGCGCTGGTTCATCCAGACCGAATTCGAACTGGCCGGACAGCGCTGGGTCGCGGAAACGAATCTGACCAGTCGCCGCGACATGCGTTTTCCGCTGCTGCTCGGACGCAACGCGCTCGGCGGCCGCTTCATCGTCGATCCGGGCGCCACCTATCGCTGCGGCCGACCGCGACGCAAACGCAGACCCTTATGAAAATCGCCATTCTTTCGCGCAACACCAAGCTGCACTCGACCATGCGTCTGACCGAGGCCGCGCGCGAGCGCGGCCACCGCGCGCGCGTGCTCGACCCGTTGCGCTGCTACATGCGCATCGAACCGGGTGCGTTCGCCATGCGCTACAAGGGCAAGGCACTGGGCCATTACGATGCCGTCATTCCGCGCATCGGCGCGTCGATCACGTTCTATGGCACCGCGGTGCTGCGCCAGTTCGAGATGAGCGGGGTGTTCACGCCCAACTCCTCCGACGCTATCCTGCGCGCGCGCGACAAGCTGCGTTGCCTGCAGTTGCTGGCGCGCGAAAAAATCGGTCTGCCGGCAACGGTCTTCGGCGACAACCCGGACGACACCGCCGACCTGCTGCGCATGCTCGGCGATCCGCCACATGTCATCAAGCTCAACGAAGGCGCGCAGGGACAGGGTGTACTGCTGGCGGAAAAGCAGGCGGTGTCGCAGAGCGTCATCGAGGCGTTTCGCGGGCTGTACGCCAACTTTCTCGTGCAGGAATTCGTGCGTGAAGCCCGCGGCGCCGACATCCGCTGTTTCGTCGTCGGCGGCAAGGTCATCGCCGCAATGCGCCGCCAGGCGGCCAAGGGCGAGTTTCGTTCGAACCTGCATCGCGGCGGCTCGGCCAGCGCGGTCGACCTGAGCGCGGCCGAGGTCGACGTGGCGTTGCGTGCGGCCCGCACGATGGGCCTGAACATAGCCGGCGTCGATCTGCTGCGATCCCGGCGCGGGCCGCTCCTGCTCGAGGTCAATTCCTCGCCCGGGCTCGAAGGCATCGAGGCGGCGACCGGCGTCGATGTCGCCGGCGGAATCATCGATTACCTCGAGCGCCGCGTGCGCCGCCGCCGCCGCGCCGCCTGAGCCGGGTTCTTCCGGTTCGCCGGCCCTGCCCAAAAAGTGCGAAGTACGAACTGGTTCGTTGACATTGGCCGCCGGCCGAAAGTACGATAACCTACGTAGCAGTTCGGCAAGCGCCGATCGCCCCGGCTGCGGCCGCACGCCGGCGCCGCCAGACCTGCATCATTTTTCAAAACCAGGAGCCCGTTACTGTGAAATTGTTGCCTGCTTTCGCCTGTTTTCTGCTTGTGACCGCTGCCTACGCAGCTGACGATCGCGTCGTCGAAAAGCCCTTGATCGCGCAAACGCTGGATGGCTTCCACAAGGAATCCGACGCGATTCGCTTCGAGATGAAACCGGGCGGGCGCTACGAATTCATCAAGAACGACGAACGCACGAAGGTCGACGCGCGGCTTGCGACGATGGAAGGCATCCTGCAGAAGCACGCCGACAAGAACGATCTGAGCGGCAACGACAAGATGGCGATGCTCAATGCGCAGGAGGAGATCAACAGCATCCTCAAGCACAATGATGCGAACCGGCTGATCTGCGAAAGCCGCCCGCCGCTCGGCTCGAATCTGCCGGTCAAGACCTGCCGCACCTACGGCGAAGTCGAGCGCCTGCGCGGCGAGGCCGGCCGCACGATGGATGAAAAGAACCATCTGGTGAACAAGCAAAGGGGCAACTGACCGCGCGCCCCCACCGGCTCGCCGCCGGCGGAGCGCGGTCTTCCTGTCGTGAGAGGTAATTTTCATCCGCTGTAACCGTAATGATTTTGTATACAACCACCGAGGGACTCGCCATGCGTTCATTCATAGCTACTGCTCTGGTCTGGATTGTTGCCTGCAGCTCGTTGTCCCATGCCGCCGACGGCGTCGTGGAGAAGCCGGTCGCGGCGGATACGCCGGATAAATTTGCGATTGCGGCCAAGCAGATCCAGGCGGAAATGAGCACCGGCGGCCGCTACGAATTCATGCGGCCGGACGATCGCGGCAAGGTCAACGCCGACCTGGAAACCATGCAGGGCCTGCTGAGCAAGGCCGGTTCGGTCGACACGATGAAGATGGACGACAAGCTCCGCCTGTTCAATACGCAGGAGCATGTAAACGGCATCCTGGTGCACAACGATGCCAGCCGTCTGGTGTGCGAGCGGCGCGCGACGGTTGGCACGACGATTCCGCAAACGACCTGCCGGACGGTCGGCGAAATCGAAAGATCGCGGCTGGCCAACAACAAGTACATGCAGGACTCGCTGTCGAACGGCAACATCTGCCGCCAGCAGATTTGCGGGACGAGCGAGGGCGTCAGCCGTGGCAGCAACAACAAAGGCAGGCCCTGAGAAAGGCGGCCCGCTTGCCATGGACAAAAGCCGCGCTTCGTCTCGCCCGAACGCGCTTTCGCGGCCGCTATCGCCTGCCTACGATTTTTGTCGTAAGATCGATCCATGACCCCGCGCCGGACCGCTGAACCCTCCTGGCCGACCAAGGCCGAGCTCGATATCCTCCACGTCCTGTGGGACCGCGGGCCATCGACGGTGCGTGATGTGCACGAGGTGCTCTACGGCAGCGACGGCGCCGGCTACACGACCGCGCTCAAGCTGATGCAGATCATGCATGCGAAGGGATTCGTCGAACGCGACGACTCGCAGCGGGCGCACATCTATCGCGCCGCGATCAGCAAGCAGCGCACGCAGAAGCACTACGTTTCCGACATCGTCGACCGGCTGTTCAGCGGCTCGCCGTCGCAACTGGTGCTGCATGCGCTCGGCAGCCAGCCCGGGGCTTCGCGCGAGGAACTCAAGGAGATCCGCGCGCTGCTGAAAAAGATCGACACAGGGGAGTCCTGATCATGGCCATTTCGCCGACAGCGATGCTCGCGTGGGTCGACGCAATCGGCTGGACGCTGCTGCATTTCCTCTGGCAGGGCGCGCTGCTCGGGCTGCTGTACGCCGTGGTCCGGCCGCGGTTCCCGAGCGTCGCCGCACGCTATCGCCTCGGCATGGGCGTGCTGGTGGCAATGCTGGCCTGTCCGCTCGTCACGCTGGCATACGTCTGGCCCGAAGCGGTCGCGCCGGCGAACGGCGACGCGCTCGCGCTGCCTTCCGTCGGCGTCGTGGCGGGCGCGGCCTCGTCCGGCATCACGTCGGCGACGCTGGAGGCGTGGCTGCCGTGGCTGGTGGCCGTCTGGTTCGTCGGGGTCAGCGTGATCGCACTGCGTGCGTTCGCCCATTGGCGGCGTCTGTCGTGGCTGTTGCGCAATGCGTCGATCCCGCTGGCCGATTGCACCGAGGTGCTGGAAAAGTTGTGCCGGCGGTTCGGCATCTCGCGTCGGATCCGCCTGCTCGGCTCGATGGCGATCGACACGCCGATGCTGGTCGGCTGGCTGCGGCCGGTCATCCTGCTGCCCATCAGCATGCTGAGCGGCTTCACGCCGCAGCAGATCGAACTGATCATCGCCCACGAGCTGGGCCACGTGCGGCGCTGGGATTATCTGGCCAACCTGCTGCAGGTCGTGATCGAGACGGTGCTGTTCTACCACCCGGTCGTGCACTGGGTGTCGCGCGACGTGCGCGACGCGCGCGAAAGCTGCTGCGACGACCTGGTGCTCGCGCTGGCCGATGGCAGCCCGGTCGTCTACGCCAGCGCGCTGGCCGAACTGGAACAGTTGCGTCACGACGGCGCGCTGGCGGCACCGGCCCTGGCCGCCACCGGCGGCGTGCTGCTCGAACGCATTCGCCGCATCGTCGGTGCGCAGAGCGTGCTGTACGATCCGCTGCCGCGCAGCGGCGGCTGGCCGATCGTGCTGCTGGCTGCTGCCGGCCTGCTCGCGGCATCGAGGCTGCACGTTCCGCCGCCCGCGCCGGAGCCGGGTCTGCTGACGTTGCCCGGCACGAGTTCACACACCGCAGCGATCGTTGCGTCGGTCGGTGCCGACACGCGCGTGCGCGACACGGCACCGGTCGCTGCGACCGTCAGCCCGCTGCAAGCGGCCGCTGCGCCGGACAACACGCAACGCACCGTGCCGGCCGATGCGCCTGCGCCGCCGCAGCAGACTCCGGCGGTGGCGAGCAGCCAGAACGAGGCTCCGATCGTTCCGCTTGCCCGTCCGAAAATCACGCTTGCGGCACTTGCCCCGGCCCTGCCGCGCGCCAGCGATATCCGCGAGCGCATCGCCTTCATTCCGACGCTTGCCGCACCGGCGACGGCCGAGGTCGAGAGCGCGGCGGCGCTGCCGCGCATGCCGATGGCGCTGCAGCGCGTCCAGCCCGACTATCCGCAGCGCGAGAAAATCCGTGGCATCACCGGCAAGGTCGAACTGCAATTCAGCATCGACAGCGACGGCAACGTGCGTGATGTCAGCGTGATCGGATCGACGCCCGACCACGTCTTCGATCACGTCGCGATCGCGGCACTGAGGCAATGGCGTTTTGGCGGACCCGGTAATCCGGCGCAACGCTACACGCAGACCTTCGCCTTCGAACTGGGCACGCGTGCGCCGGCGAACGAGGCTTGTCACGAGGTCACCGGCTCGCACATCTGCCGTCACGTGGCCGCGGGTGAAGAAGGCCCGCAGTGAGGTCCAAGTTGCTGTGGCGCGGGTGATTTTTCGGACTTAACGAAAGCGCGAGAGCGCCTTAACGGTAATTTAATCGCGGCGTACCTAGTATGCACGCTACTGTAAGTTCTGCTCGACACTCCTAAGGTCAGGTCAGGTGACAGGCAGATTACGGTAATCGGGGCAGTAGCTTTAGGCCCAAGCGAGGTGTGTTCCCCCAATGACACCTCCTTGGGCCTTTTTATTTGTGCAGCGCGCACAAAAAGACGCCCGAAAGTTCGACCCTTTTGCGCCTCTTCGGCCCGTCGATTTTGCCCGTTGCAGCTCCGTTCAGGAACTTAACGGCCAAATCGCAATCCACCCTCTATCGTCCGACGAGAAACCCAGCGCCCATGCGAATCCTGGTCATTGAAGACAACAGCGACATCGCCGCGAACATCGGCGATTACCTCGAGGAAAAAGGACACGTCGTCGACTTCGCCGGCGACGGCGTCACCGGACTGCACCTTGCCGTCGTGCACGATTTCGATGCGATCGTTCTGGACCTGACGCTTCCCGGCATGGATGGCCTGGAACTGTGCCGCAAGCTGCGCCAGGAAGCGCGCCGGCAGACGCCGGTGCTGATGCTGACCGCGCGCGACGCGCTCGACCAGAAACTCAATGGCTTCGATTCCGGTGCCGACGACTACATGGTGAAACCGTTCGCGCTGCAGGAGCTCGAGGCGCGTCTGGCGGTGCTCGCGCGCCGCGGCAAGGGCGTGCAGAGCCGCGTGCTGCAGTTGGCCGACCTCAACTACAATCTCGACACGCTGGTCGTCACGCGTTGCGGCAAGTCGATCCAGCTCAACCCGATCGGCCTGAAGCTGCTGCAGCACCTGATGGAGTCGAGTCCGTCGGTGGTCACGCGCCAGGATCTGGAAACGCGCGTCTGGGGCGAGGAACTGCCCGACAGCGACTCGCTGCGCGTGCACATCCACGGCCTTCGCGCCGCGATCGACAAGCCGTTCGACAAGCCGCTGATCCAGACCCGCCACGGCATCGGCTATCGCATGGTGGATCCCGATGCCGCGATCGTCTGAGCGCTGATCGCGGCCGAATAAATGGCGGGGGTACGCTACCGGCGCCGGCTGCGCAGCCGCATCATCATTTCGTTTGCGCTGTTCGGCTTCGCGCTGACGGCGCTGTTCGCCGTGGCGACGATCTACATGCGTGCACGGCTCGAAGACCAGCTGATCAACAACTCGCTCGAGCGCGAAGTAAAGAACTTCGTGGAATTCAAGCGCGAGAACCCCGACCAGAATGCGCCGTGGAAATTGACGACGTACTCCGCCGACATCTACAGCGTGAACAAGTTCGCCAACGTGCCGTTCGCCTGGCAAAAATACGACAGCGGCGTCTACGACATCGAGCAGCTCGGCGACGAAGGCAAGATCCGGCCGTACAAGCTGGCCGTCTACAAGGACGCCGACTACTGGGCCTTCCTGAAGCTGGACGAAAGCACGCAGAAACTCGGCGAGCGGCAGATGCTGACCTCGCTCAGCGTCGTGCTGCTTGCGTTCGCGATCCTGTCGCTGCTGATCGGCCGCTGGCTGTCGATCCGCGTCATGAGCCCGGTCATCGATTTGGCGCGGCGCGTCCAGGCGATGGGCCGCACCGGCCGCCCGGAACCGATCGCTCCGCACTTCGCCAACGACGAAGTCGGCCAGGTCGCCGTCGCGCTCGACAGCTACTCGGACAAGCTGACCGCTTTGGTCGAGCGTGACCGCGAGTTCAACGCCGATGTCAGCCACGAATTGCGCACGCCGCTCGCGGTGATTTCGAGCACGACGGAACTGCTGCTGGCGTCGGAGACGATCACCGAAAAACTGCGCGAGCGCCTGATGCGCATCGACCGCGCGGCGAAGCAGTCGACCGAGCTGACCAATGCGCTGCTGCTGTTGTCGCGCAGCGAACGTTCGGCGCCGATCGACGGCGAGACCACCGATGTCGCAAGGATCGTCGAGCAGGTCGTGGAAGTGTACCGCTCGCACCTCGGGCGCAAGCCGGTCGACGTGCGCTGCGTCGTCGATCAGCCAATCGAAGTCGTCGCGCCGTCGTCGGTCGTCGCGGTCGCGCTCGGCAACCTGATCGGCAACGCATTCAAGTACACGCAGCAGGGCGAAGTCGTGATCACGGTCGGTGCCGGGCGCGGCAAGGTTACGGTCGAGGATTCCGGCCCCGGCATCAGCCCCGAGGAAGCGGAAAAACTGTTCGAGCGCGGCGTGCGCGGCGACAGCTCGGCCGGCAGCAAGGGCGCCGGACTTGGCCTTGCGATCGTGCGTCGCCTGTGCGAACTGTACGATTGGCGCGTATCGCTCGCGCCGCGGCCGCAGGGCGGGGCGGTGGCAACGCTCGACTTCCGCCTGCGCGCCTAGGTGCGGGCGCCACCGAAAGGTAGCCGCCCGCGAACGCGGATTACGCGGATGGAAAGCAAGATCACGCGGATAGAGCGGAACATATCGGAGAGCGTCCTCATTTCGATTCGCCTGTCCGCATTGATCCGCGTTCCACCGCGAAATCCGCGTTCGAAAAGCTCTAGACGAACTCGAGCCACGCGCGCGTATCCGGCGTGGTGCCGTCGAACAGGCCGAAGAACAGCTTCTGAATCTGTCCGGTGATCGGTCCGGGCTTGCCGGCGCCGACCGGCTTGCCGTCGACCGAGCGGATCGGCGTGATCTCGGCGGCGGTACCGCACATGAACAATTCGTCGCACAGGTACAGGTACTCGCGCGGGATGTCGCGCTCGACGACTTCAAGGCCGGCTGCGCGCGCGAGCAGGATGATCGTGTTGCGCGTGATGCCGTTGAGCAGCGCGGCGCTGACGGGCGTCGTGTGCAGCGCTCCGTCGAACACGAGGAACAGGTTCTCGCCGGCGCCTTCGCTGAGCAGGCCGGTCGACGCGAGCGCGATGCCTTCGCCGAATCCCAGCCGGCGCGCCTCGCGCGCGACGAGCTGGCCGGACAGGTAATTGCCGCCGGCCTTGGCGCCGGCCGGGATCGTGTTCGGCGCTAAGCGCTGCCAGCTCGACACGCAGGCGTCGATGCCGGTTTCCAGAACGCCGGCGCCCAGATACGGCCCCATCTCCCAGGCGGCCACGGCAACGTCGGTCGGCGTGTCGGCCGACAGCCCGAATCCGCCGAGACCACGGAACGCCACCGGGCGCAGATAGGCCTTGGCCAGCCCGTTCGCCTTGATCACCTCGCGCGACGCACGCGCGAGTTCATCGAGCGAGAACGGGATCGGCATGTCGTATATTTTTGCAGAATGGTACAAACGCTTCAGGTGATCGGTCAGGCGGAAGATCGCCTGGCCCTTCGGTGTCGCGTAGCTGCGAATGCCCTCGAATACCGACGACCCGTAATGCAGCGCATGCGCCATGACGTGCGTCGTCGCTTCGGCCCACGGCTTGATCGTGCCGTTGTGCCAGATGAACTGCGGATACTGCTGCGACATGGGCTGGTTCCTTTCAATCGAGGCGCGCAGCGTAGCGGCACAGGCGGGCAATGGAAAGGGCCGCTTGTCACTCTGTCCGACGCAGCCGCCGTCAGGGTGGCGTGCGGACCTGGCCTTCGTGCAGCTGGATGACGCGGCCGCCGAGCGCGGCAACGTCGTCCGGATCGTGCGTGATCACGACCATCGGCACGCCGCGGCTGCGTTGCAGGGCGAGCAGTTCGCCGCGCAGGCGCTCACGCAGCGGCGCATCGAGCGCGGCGAACGGCTCGTCCAGCAGCAACAGTCGAGGAGCCGCCGCCAGTGCGCGCGCCAGCGCGACGCGCTGGCGCTGGCCGCCGGACAGCTGCGCAGGACAGGCATCGGCGCAAGCGGCCAGATCGAACGATTCGAGCAGCTGCCGGTCCGCCGTATCCATGCCGCGCGCCTGCATCCAGCCGCGGCTGCGCGCGAACGCGATGTTCTGGGCCACCGTCAGGTGCGGAAACAGCGCGTAGTCCTGAAACACGAAGCCGATGCCGCGCTGCCGCGTGGGCACGTCGACGCGGCGCGCACGGTCGAACAGCAGCTGCTCGCCGAGGCGGATCGTGCCGCGGTCCGGACGCAGCAGGCCGGCGATCGCGTGCAGCGTCAGGGTCTTGCCGGCGCCGGATGGACCGAACAGGATCGTGACGTCGGCATCGCTGTCGAAAGCCACGTCGAGCCGGAACTCGCGTCCGTCAGCTTGCAGATGTCTTGCGACCGAAACGCTCAGCCGCGTCATGGCCGACGCCTCTGCAGCAGGCGCGCGGCGATCAGCAGCACGACGATCGCGACCAGCAGCGAGATCCAGACCAGCATCGCGGCGCGCGCATCATCGCCGGCCATCACCGCGTCGTAGATCGCCAGCGCGAGCGTCTGCGTGCGTCCGGGGAGGCTGCCGGCGACCATCAGCGTCGCGCCGAATTCGCCCATCGCGCGTGCGAACGCGAGCAGCGCGCCAGCCAGTACGCCGCGCCACGCCAGCGGCAGCGTGATGCGAAAGAACACGGCGCCTTCGCGCAAGCCGAGCGTTCGCGCAGCCTGCTCCAGGGACGCATCGACGTCGGCGAAGGCGGCGCGCGCGGAGCGCAGGATCAGCGGGAACGCGGCAATCGCCGCGGCAATGACCGCGCCCTGCCAGGTGAAGATCAGCGTGATGCCGAAGTGGTCGAGCAGCCAGGAACCGATGACGCCGTTGCGGCCGAGCACGACCAGCAGATAGTAGCCCAGCACGGTCGGCGGCAGGACCAGCGGCAGCGTCAGCAAGGATTCGGCCACATCGCGAGCGACACTGCGCTTGCGCCCGAGCGTGCGCGCGAACAGCACGCCGAATAGCGTCGCCAGCAACGTGGCGAACAGCGCGACCTTCAGCGTCAGCAGCAGCGGCGTCAGCGCGGCAGCCGGCATCGATCAGCGCGCGACGGACGCAAAGCCATGACGGCCGAGCACGGCCTGCGCGTCGGCAGACGCGGCGAATTCAACGAAGCTACGCGCCAGCTGCGCATGCGCCGACGCGGCGGTCACGGCGATCGGGTAGCGCACCGGCGTCGCGGTCGGCACGACCAGAGCAACGCGCACCTTGTCCTTCAGCACGGCGGCGTCGGTGGCGTAGACGAAGCCGGCCTGCGCTTCGCCGCGTGCGACGTAGTCCAGTGCCTGGCGCACGTTCTGCGTCGGAACCAGCTGCGGCTGCAGGGCGTCCCACAGCTTGGCGTCGACGAGTCCCTGCCGGGCATAGCGACCGGCCGGGACGGACTCGGGGTTGCCGATCGCGATATGCGGATAGCCCGGGCCGGCGAGCTCATCGAGCGCCTTCGGCACCCGGGCTGCCGCCGCGACGATCAACACCAGGGTATTGCCTGCAAAATCCCGGCGCGTCGCCGGGTCGATCGATTTCGCCGCGGCAGCGCGGTCCATGGTCGTCTCGTCGGCGCTGGCAAAGACGTCGGCGGGCGCACCCTGTTCGATCTGCCTGAGCAGGACATCCGAAGCGGCCAGGTTCAACACGACCCTGTCGCCGGGGTGCGCAACCTCGAACGCGTGTCCCAGGTCGGCAAAGGCATTCGCCAGGCTCGAGGCGGCCGAGACGGTCAAGTCAGCCGCGACAGCCGGTGCAGTGACCAGCGCAGCGGTGAGGGACAGTGCAACGAGACGGCGACGACGGAATGCTTGCATCGGCTCCTCCGGCAGGAAGGATCGACTATAACGCGCGGTCGCGGCCGGAACTACCGCGCGTGCGGCGACTCGCGTCGGGCGGTCGCTGCCCCGTTGCCGATCATGCGATGCATCGCATCGACCGGGTGGAGACAGCGGCTCAGCTGCCGAGCCGCTCGCAGATCGCCAGCGTCGCCTTCGCCCGGTTCAAAGTATAGAAATGGATTCCGGGCGCGCCGCCGGCGATCAGCTTGCCGCACAGGTCGGCGACGACGTCGGCGCCGAATTCGCGGATCGCCTCGGCGTCGTCGCGGAACGCCTCGAGGCGCTTGGCCACCCAGCGCGGGATCTCGGCGCCGCACATGTCGGAAAAGCGGCGCAACTGCGCGTACTGCGAAATCGGCATGATGCCCGGCACGATCGGCACATCGACGCCGTGCCGGCGTGCATCGTCGACGAAGCGGAAGTACGCATCGGCATTGAAGAAGTACTGCGTGATCGCGCCGTCGGCGCCGGCCTTGACCTTGGCGATGAAGTTCTTCAGGTCGGCCTGCGCATCGCCGGCCTGCGGATGCATTTCCGGATAGCAGGCCACCTCGATGTGGAAGAAGCCGTCGCACTCGGCGCGGATGAATTCGACCAGTTCGCTCGCGTAGCGAAAGTCGCCGTAGCTGGCCATGCCCGACGGCAGGTCGCCGCGCAGCGCGACGATGCGCCTGCAGCCCATCGTCTGGTATTGATCGAGCAGCCTGCGGATCTCGGCACGCGTGCCGCCCATGCACGACACGTGCGGCGCCGCATCGAGCCCGTGCCGATCGCGCAAATGCCGTACCGTCTCCGGCGTGTACGACAGCGTCGAGCCGCCGGCACCGAATGTGACGCTGACGTAGTCGGGCCGCAGCGTCTTGAGCTTCGGCAACGCCGCCTCGAGCGTCGCCTTCTGCTCGTCGGTCTTGGGCGGAAAGAATTCGAAGCTGATCGGAATCATGCGCGCCATCGGTAGAGTCGGGTCCGGGAAGGAAGCGGGCGCATCTTCGCGCCCGCCGGTTGCCTAGTACCGGTAGTGCTCCGGCTTGTACGGCCCATCCACATCGACGCCGAGGTAGGCGGCCTGCTCGGCGGTGAGGCGCGTGAGCTTCACGCCGATCTTTTCCAGGTGCAGGCGCGCGACTTCCTCGTCGAGCTTCTTCGGCAGGCGATAGACGGTCTTCTCGTACTTGTCCCTGTTCGCCCACAGGTCGATCTGCGCGAGAGTCTGGTTCGAGAACGAGTTCGACATGACGAAGCTCGGGTGGCCGGTGGCGCAGCCCAGGTTGACCAGGCGGCCTTCGGCCAGCAGGAAGATCGAGTTGCCATTCGCGAATGTATACTTGTCCACCTGCGGCTTGATGTTGATGTGCCGGATGCCGGCATGCGACTTCAGCGCGTCGACCTGGATCTCGTTGTCGAAGTGGCCGATGTTGCAGACGATGGCCTGGTCCTTCATGGCCTGCAGGTGCGCCATAGTCAGCACGTCCTTGTTGCCGGTCGTCGTGACGTAGATGTCGCCGCGGCCGAGCGTCGATTCGACCGTGTTGACCTCGAACCCTTCCATCGCCGCCTGCAGCGCGTTGATCGGATCGATCTCGGTCACCACGACACGCGCGCCGTACGCGCGCAGCGAGTGCGCCGAACCTTTGCCGACATCGCCATAGCCGCAGACCACCGCAACCTTGCCGGCCAGCATCACGTCCATCGCGCGCTTGAGGCCGTCGGCCAGCGATTCGCGGCAGCCGTACAGGTTGTCGAACTTCGACTTGGTTACCGAATCGTTGACCTTGATCGCCGGCACGAGCAGCTTGCCGGCTTCCATCATCTGGTAGAGACGATGCACGCCGGTCGTGGTTTCCTCGGACACGCCGCGCCAGTCCTTGACGACACCGGTCCAGAAGCCGGGGCGCTCCTTCGCCACGCGCTTGAGCAGGTTCTTGATGACCTGTTCCTCGTGCGAGGACGACGGCGAGTCGACCCACTTGTCGCCTTGCTCGAGCTCGTAACCCTTGTGGATCAGCAGCGTGACGTCGCCGCCGTCGTCGACGACGAGCTGCGGACCCCTGAATTTATCGGTACCGGAGCCCGGGAACGTGACCGCGTCGAGCGTGCAGTCCCAGTACTCTTCCAGCGTCTCGCCCTTCCAGGCGAACACCGGCGTGCCGGTCCTGGCGATCGCGGCGGCGGCATGGTCCTGGGTCGAGAAGATGTTGCACGAAGCCCAGCGCACGTCGGCGCCGATGTCCTTGAGCGTTTCGATCAGCACGGCGGTCTGGATCGTCATGTGCAGCGATCCGGTCACGCGCACGCCATTGAGCGGCTTGGCCGCGGCGTGCTTCTTGCGGATCGACATCAGGCCCGGCATCTCGTGCTCGGCGATGTCGATTTCCTTGCGGCCCCAATCGGCCAGCGACAGGTCGGCGACCTTGAAGTCGTGCGGACTGTCGGGATTTTTCACGACGGCGTTCATCGGCGTTTTCTCCATGTAGTTCAGGAGGGCGCCCTTGCATTGTGCTGATTCCCGCCGAGCGTCTCCCGCCTGCATGAGCCGCGAGAGTCGGCTTCGAGCGACTGCTGTCGCAGCTCATGTAGACGGGATGCAGCGCCCCTCGGCAGGTGCTGGGGCCGCCATTATATCGCTTATTCGCGATGAAAGGATATATGCCCGTGCAGGGGTGGCGGAAAGCGGCGCGGGCCCGCTGCGGACGGCGCAGCCCGGCACCGATGGCAGGCTATCGGTCAGGTATCTGCCGGCGAGGGCCCGCAAGACCGCATGCCGCCGGCTTGGCCGTCCGCTTAACGGCGCCCGGCGGCCGGTAGAGCCTGGAGCCCGTCGCGCGGTGGATTGCGCGCGCGACGTGGTCTTCAGCCCTTGCCGCCGAAGTGGTAGGAAAAGTCGACGAACCAGGCGCGGCCAACCGGGCTGAACCAGTTGCGCGAATAGTACGGATACGACGTCCACGACGAATCCTTGCCGGGCCTGGAGTCGAACAGATTGTTGACCGTCAGGCTCATCATGGCGCGGTCGTTGAACCGGTATACGAGCGTGCCGTTGTAGACGAAGGTCGGCCCCATGCGCTTGTCGCCGTCGTAGTTCGGGATGCCGCCCAGACGTGCCCCGTACAGCGTCGTCGTCAGGTCGGCGATGGTCCAGGCGACCGAGTAGTTCGCCTTGCTGCGCGGCAGGACGTAGTAATAATAATCGGTGAGGATGTTGTCGACCGGCACGTCGGGCGACAGCTGCACCTCGTGGGTCACGACGTAGGTATAACCCAGGTTGAAATTGAAGCGACCGTAATTGTCGGCGTCGAGCAGGTAGTGCGCGGCGAAGTCGATGCCCGAGGTGCGATCTGTCGCGGCATTGATCGGCAGCACCATGACCGAGGTGATGCCTTCGGGATTGCTGGTCGCATTCGCCGGGTTGCGCACCACCTGGCCGATGATCTGCTGGCAGAAGCTCGAGTTGATGTCGAGCGTGTGCAGGCGGCAATCGGCCTCGAAGCGCAGGATGTCGTCGCTCGACTGGTATTCGACTTCGTTCTTGAGGCTGATGATGTAGTAGTCGGCGGTGAAATCCAGTCCGCGCATGGGCGAGTAGACGAAGCCGTAGGTGAACGACCTGCTCGTCTCGTTCTTCAGCGATGTGCTGCCGTGGCTGCGGCCATTGAACGACTCGTCGCTGAAGTCGCAATCGTCGATGTCGACCCCGGGTTCGTCGCGGCGACAGCGGTAGTAGTCGATGCCGCCCGAACTCGAGCCGCTCAGTCCGGCGTACAGATAGGTCAGGTCGGGCGCGCGAAAACCGGTGCTGGCCGACCCGCGCAGCAGCAGGCTGTCGAACGGACGGTATTCCAGGCCGAGCGCGTAGGTCAGTTTGCTCGAAGAATTGTCGCTGTATTCGTAGCGGTCATAGCGGCTCGCCGCGCTGAGCTTGAGCTGGGAGAACACCGGCACGCTCAACTCGGCGCCGGCGCCCTCGTGGCTGCGCGACCCGACCGCGCCGGTGTTGTGCAGCCCATAGTAGCTGCCGTCGAGCGAAAGCGGGTCGGGCTTCATGCCGAAGTACTGATTGCCGTATTCGCCGAGCGCGGCGAAGCCGACCGGCCCTGCCGGCAGCTCGAACAGCTCGGTATTGTTCAGCGTGAAAGAGTAGTTCTCCGCGCGGCTCTTGTCGTTGTCGATCGAGTCCTGCGTGATCGAGCGGAACTCGGCAACGGTCAGCGGCGTATACAGGCGGCTGATCGGCGCATTGTAGATTTCCAGGCCG
Source organism: Rudaea sp. (assembly GCA_035606275.1). Lineage (GTDB taxonomy): Bacteria > Pseudomonadota > Gammaproteobacteria > Xanthomonadales > Rhodanobacteraceae > Rudaea. The sequence goes on along the minus strand of DATNFS010000012.1, from coordinate 4,750 downwards.
CTGTCCGGATCGGTGCCCAGCGACGGACCGAGGTAGAGCGCCTGCGCCTTGGCCGATATCAGCGCCGGCCACTTGCTTTCGAGCTGGTTCTGCGAATGACTGAACAGCGCCTCGTAATTCCAGGCCTCGCCGAACGTGCCCTTGATGCCGGTGTTCAGCGACAGCGTGTTGTTGATGTTGCGGATCTCGCCCGGCTTGAAGCCGCCGTTCTCCTCGATCGTGAAATAGCGGCGCTGCCACTGCTCGATCAGGCCGGTGGCCTGATTGAAGAACGGAATCGGCGTGGAGTCGCCGTTGAGCGGGTAGCTGTTCTGCCATTGCAGCGGCGTGTTGTAGCTGTCCTGATGCGACGTGCTGTATTGCAGGTCAACGAAGAAGTCCATGTGGTCGGTGAAGTGATAGGTCGCCGACCCGTAAAAATTGGCGGCCTTGCGGCCGTTTTCGAGCGTGCCGTAGGCGACGTCCCTGTTGCTGCCGCAGTAATAGCCGTAGTTGCGCCGGTGCGCATAGAAAATCGAGCCCTGGTCGAGCGACGACAGCGCGGCGCACTGGTCGGCACCGGGGTCGAAGTAGTTCTCGTCCTCGTCCATGCGCACGAATACCTGGCTCGGCACCACCGTGCCCGGTCCGTCGGTGCGCGAGTCGGTGAAGCTGCGCTGGTACGCCCACAGCGGGTTCTCGCGGTACAGCTCGACGCCGAACACCGAATCGAAGCGGTCGTTCGACCAGCCGCTGGTGATCGTGAAGCGCTGCGAGGCGCCGCCGCCGTGCTGCGTGTCGCCTGCGCGCAGGTCGATCGTCGTGCCGTCGGCTTTGGTCTTCATGATGAAGTTGATGACGCCGGAGATCGCGTCCGAACCGTACACGGCCGATGCGCTGCCGGAGAGGATCTCGACGCGGTCGAGCAGCGAGGCGGGAATATTCGTGATGTCGGTGAAATTGCTGTTGCCGCCGTAGGCTTGCGGATAATCGGCGATGCGGCGCCCATTGATGAGGATCAGGGTGTGGTTGGGGCCGAGGCCGCGCAGGTCGACCGCCTGCGCGCCGGGCGAAAAACCGTTGGTGTACTGGTTGTTGTCGAGTGCGCCGAGGTTCTGCGTCAGCGAAGTCATGATGTCGGCGACAGTGGCGAAGCCGCGGCCGGTGATATCGGCGGCGGTGATCACCGTGATCGGTGCCGGACCTTCGATTTCCGCGCGCGGGATGTGCGAGCCGGTGACCGTCACCTGTTCCAGTTCGGCAGGCGGCGGATCGCCTTCGCGCGCGGCGCGCGCCTGCGCGCTGCGTGCCGGCGCGGCCGGCCGGGCGGCTGACGGCTTGATCACGACGGTGGCCGCGTCGGTAAACTCGGGCACGAAGGCAGTACCGTCGAGCAGGCGGTTGAGCGCCTCCCGCGCGCTGAACTTGCCGCTGACCCCGCGCGTGCGCGAATTCTCCAGGTTGCTGCCTGCGGTCAGCACCTGCACGTTGGCCTGTTTCGCAAACTCGATCAGGGCGCTCGACAGCGGCTGTGGCGCGATCGAGAAGTCGATGCCCGGCGCGGGCGCCTGCGCGAACGCCGTTACGGCAGCGAACGCAAAAACGAGAGTGAGCAGCGCGCGACAGCGCGCGAGCAACTTGTCAGAACGATTCATGGCTTCCCCAAAGTCGCGCGGCAAGCGGCCGCGCAGCAGCCAAGACGCGCGAGCGACAGATTTTTGAAATGGACGACGATCAGCGCGGCTTGTGTTCGCTCGAGGCGAGCGCAATCGAGTCACCGACGGTCGTCACGCGTACCGGCAACACCTTGCCCAGCGCGCGCAGCCAGCCGTCGAGCGCATCCGGCCGTACCGTGCCGGTAAAGGTCAGCGTTTCGACCTGTGCGTCGACGATGCGCAACGGCCGCGTGCTGTAGCGGTTGATGTTTGCGACGACCACGTCGAGCGGCTCGTCGATGAATTCGAGGCGATGGTCGCGCCAGCTGGTTGCGCGCGCCGGCGAAATGCTCACCACCGCCAGGCCCGACGCGTGCGGATCGTAGGACACCTGCTGGCCGGCGACGGCTTCGAGCGCATCGGGGCCCGACGCGCGCGCCATCGAGTCGCCGTCGCTGCCGGTGATGCGCACGCGCCCTTCGGTGACGGCAATCGTCACGCGCTCCCCGGTGCGGCGCACGTTGAACGCCGTGCCGACCGCGCGAATCGAGACCGCGCCGGCGGCGACGATGAACGGCCGGTTGGTATCGTGCGCGACCTCGAAAAAGGCTTCGCCGCGGGTGAGGTCGACATGGCGCAGGTCGCTGGCAAAACGCGTGCGCAGCTCGGTCGCGCCGCCGACTGCAACATGCGAGCCGTCGGCCAGCGCCACGTTGCGCTCGACCGCTATCGCAGTGGTGATCAGCCCGGTCTGCACCGGATCGGCGTCGTGCCCGGGCAGGAACGCAAGTCCGGTCGCGATCGCGGCCATGACCAGCGATGCGGCGAGGGCCAGCGGCAGCCAGCGCCGTCGCCACCGCGGCTGCGGCGCGAATTCGCGCAACAGTGCCGCGCGGCTGTCGGGGTCGATCGCGCCGAGCCGGTTGGCGAGTTCGTCGACGCGCTCGAATGCGTCGATGCGAGCCGGATCCGCGGCGGTCCAATCGAGCCAGCGCGCCGCGGCATCCTCGTCGCGGTGCGGATCGCGCAACCGCGTCCACCAGTCGGCGGCGGTCTGCACGACCCCGGATTCATCGTTGACCTTCCTGCTGTTCATGATTGATCTTCCGCGTCCAGACGCGCACGGCAGTGGCCGAGCGCCCGCGCAACGTGGTAGCGCACCATGCGTTCGGTCAGCCGCATCGACGTAGCGATCGTGGCGAAGTCCCGCCCTTCGATCACGTGCAACACGAATGCCGCGGCCGTCTTGCGCGGCAGTTCGCGCAGGGCCGCGCGCACCGCGCGCAGCTGTTCTGCGGCCAGCGCGCGCCGTTCCGGCGCCGGTGTATCGAGCAATTCCTCGAACAGTTCGTGTTCCGGGGCTTGCTCGCGCACCTGGCGCTGGCGCAGCCGGTCCACGACGAGATTCTGCGCGATCCGGAACAGGTAGGCGCGCAGGAATCCGACCTGCTCGGGCCGCTCCAGCCGGAGCAGCCTGGCATAGGCTTCCTGCGCAACTTCCTGCGCCTCTGCCAGCGAATCCAGGCGACTGCGCAGAAACGCCACGAGGCTGCGGTTATGCTCGCGAAACAGTCCGGCGATCTGCGCGGCGTGCATGGCCCTGGCATCGGCGGCCGGAGCAGCGATGACGGGTTCGTGCTGAAGTTCTTGCTGGGCCAAGGGCAATCCACGCTGGGTGACGGATCGTTATTGTCGCAGCAGCCAGGACGGATTGGCGCGCGGATTTTGAAACCGCCGGTCATTGTCGATGGCGGCCGTGCCCGGGGCGCGTTTCAAATGCGTGGCGCCCGCACGTCTGGACAGCATCCGGGCAGCCGCCCGATTCGACGGACGGGCGAGCAATGCTTCAGGTTGGCAACAAGAACGGTTTTCTGGGCGGACTGGCCGGTCTGGCTTTCCTGCTCGCGTCGGGCGCGCCCGCGGCACAGGCGGCACACGACTATCGCGACCGGAATTTCGACTACTTCGTCAGCGGCGATCCGGCGCGGCCACGCGCCGCACACACCGAGTTCGGGCTCGCGCTGATGGGCGGCGGCGGCAGCGTCGACGCAGCGTTCGTGTTCATCGCGCGCCATGCCGGCGGCGGCCACATCGTGATCCTGCGCGCCGTGAGCGATGACAGCTTCGACCCGGACGACGGCGACTATGGCGCGTCCTTCGTCAACAAGTGGGGGCCGGTGGCCTCGGCCCAGACCATCGTGTTCCACAACCGGGCGGCAGCAAGCGATCCGCGCGTGATCGCGGCACTGAAGGGCGCCGACGGCATCTTCCTGGCCGGCGGCGATCAGGCGAACTACGTCCGCTACTGGAAAGGCACGCCGGTGCAGGAGTTGCTCGACGCCCACGTGCGCGCGAACCGGCCGATCGGCGGCAGCAGCGCGGGCCTCGCGGTGCTCGGACACTACAGCTACACCGCGTTCGACGGCGGCAGCATGGAATCGAAGGTCGCACTCGCCGATCCGTACGACGGTGGCGTCACGCTCGAACGCGACTTCCTGCACTACCGCTGGCTCGAAGACGTCATCACCGACACGCATTTCTCCGCGCGCCGGCGTCTGGGCCGGCTGATCGCGTTCGTCGCTCGCCTCAACGGCGATGAGGCGGCAGGCCGCGGCGAGGCGGGACGGATCTACGGCGTCGGCATCGACGAGCACACGGCGATGCTGGTCGACGCGAAGGGAGTCGGACGCCTGGCAGCCGGTTCGGCGGGCAGCGCGTGGCTCGTCATGCAGACGCAGGCGCCCAAGGTGATGCTCGAGGGCCGACCGCTGTCGATCGACTCGCTCCATCTGCTGCGCCTCGGTCCGGCCAGCACGTTCGACTTCGCCACGCGCAAGGCGACCGCCGCCGCCGCCGAAACGGTCATCTCGCTCGAGGCCGGCGCCCTTGCGGCCCCTTCGATCGCCACGCCGATCCTGTCGCGCGACAAGGCACCAGCGGACGAAAGCTGACGTCGCGCACGCCCGGCGCCGTGGGAGACCTGTGCCGGGCGGACCGCCGCCGACGATGCCGACTGAGGCGGGGGAGTACGCGTCAATAGTTTGGTGCAACGCACCATTCCATGGCACAGTAGGTCCGTTCCCAACGAATGTCACCGAAGGCCATGGCGGCGAACA
>DATNFS010000011.1:0-5268 GCA_035606275.1 Rudaea sp. | reverse complement strand
GGCGCGCACCAGGGCGAATGTCACGATCTTGCCGCGCAGGAACGGCACGGCGCCGACCGGCGCGCACACGTCGTGCACCAGAGCCGTGTAACCCAGCGCCAGTTCGCGGTCGAATTCGCTGATCTGCTGGCCGAGTTGCTGTTTGGCCGGGGGCAACGGGAACACATCGGCATTGACCATGCGGTCGAGCGAGGCAACCACGTGCGCAATCGGCGCGCGCAGGGCTTCCATCGCCGCCATGCGCTGGGTCGGATCCAGCTGCAGCTGGTTCATCTCGTGCAGCGCGGTGACCAGCAGCTTGGCAGTCGCGTTCGGATTGGCAAGCGGCAGGTGGGCGATCCAGTCCCGCAGCGCCTTGGCTTCGATCGCGAAGGAGCTTTTTCCGGGCGCGTGCCGTTCCGGCAATGCCCGTCCCAAGCGTTGGAAAAGTGCACTCATTCGTTATGATCCCGCGCCGCGAACGCAAAAGACGCGTTGATATCGCAGCACCCCTGCCTTGTCGCCGGTTGCCAGTTTAGCGCGCCATGCTGATCCGAAAGTGAATTTCCGGCCGATCAACGGGTTGGCGCCGCGCGCAGGGCGTGCAGGACGAGTTTTTTCAACAACCATTCATTGACTCCATGCGGCCTGGCCAGGCCCAGCCGTTCAAGCAGCCCCGGTGCGGCGACAGGCCTCCTGTCGAGAAAGGAGGCAAGCAAGAATGCGGCCAGTTTTGCCTTCGAAGCAGTGACTTGCTGCAGTTTCTTCAGGGCCGGCAGCAACTGCAGCTCGTGCGCGTCGAAATCCGATCCAAACGGAAATGGGGCGAACAGGCCGCGTGCGCGCAGCGGTCCGAGCGCCTGTTCGAGCTGCGCCGGCGTGTTGCGCCGCCAATCCGGCGGGATGACGAAGCCGTCCTGCAGCTTTCCCGCCTGCTTGGCGCGGCGACACAGTTCATCCTGGAAGCGCGCGTCGGTGATGCGCAGCATCGCCGTCACGCAGTCTTCGTCCGACTTGCCGCGCAGGTCGGCGATGCCGTACTCGGTCACATAGACGTCGCGCAGATGGCGCGGGATGGTGGTGTATCCGTAGTTCCACAGGATGTTCGAAGTCGCCTTGCCGCGGCGCGTGTGCGTGCTGCGAAGCATCAGCACCGAGCGGCCGCCGGGGATCGCATGCGCCATCGCGACGAAGTTGTACTGGCCGCCGACACCGCTGACCACCTGGCCGCTTTCCAGCCCGTCCGACACGGCGGCACCGAGCGCCGTCGCCATCATGCAGATGTTGAAGAAGCGAGCATGGCGGCGTTGCAGCGCATCGAGCGACTCGCGCCCGCCGTAGAGCTGGTTGATATCCGAAACGCGCGTCATCGACAGCCCGTCGAACGCGGCATCGCGCAATCCGCGCAGCCAGTCGTAGAACTCATTCGAGCCGAGGTAGAAGGCGCCACGCAGATAGCGGCCATCGCGACGCTGTGCCACGTCCGCCTGCTGGCCGGCAGCCAGCGCGCGTTCGATCGCGATGTCGTCATAGACGCGCCGCGACAGGATGCCGGCGCGGGCCAGGTGCATAAAGCCATCCATGACCATCTCGCTCGCGCCGTACAGGCCGGTCTTGAACGGCGCCAGCCCGCCGGTGGCGGGATCAATGCCGCTGTCGTCGCGACCGAGCGCGGCAAGCGCGGCGCGATAGTCGCCATTGCTCTGGTGACGCAGGCGCAGCGCGTAGACCAGCGCGTCGGACAACGTGCCGATGCCGATCTGCAACGTACCGCCGTCGCGCACCAGCGTGCTGGCATGCAGGCCGAGCGCGAATTCCGCGATGTCGACCGGCTCGCGCGGCAATGCAAACAACACGTGCCGGCACGCCGGATCGTCGAGCACGATATCGAAGAATCCGGCCTCGACCTCCGCGTCGTTGCCGACAAACGGCAGGTCCGGGTGAACGACGGCGACGACCAGCGGCCGCGGCATTCCGGCTGCCGCCATCTGCTCGAGCAGGTCGGCCGTGATGTCGGGATTGCAGGCCAGGCTGTAGCGGCGCCGGCCGCCGTCGTCGCGCACGGCGACCAGCTGCGTGAACGCGTTGATGCCGGCGCCGTGCATGTCGCGCGCAACGTGCGTGTAATTCATGCTGATGTAATTGCGCTGGACCTCGCTCACGCCGAGCATCGCGCCGGATTGCAGGTAGAACTCGTGCACGCGCACGTTCGCCGGCAGGCGCCCGGCATGCAGTGCTTTCACGTACGCCAGGTCCGGATAGTCGGTGCCGAAATGGCGCTCGAGAAACGGCTCGAGGAAGCGGCGCTCCAGGTCGGTTTTCGGCTGCGGCCGCTCCAGCGACAGCGCGGTGAACACAGTCAGCTTGAAGTCCGGGTGCTGCTCGGCGTGCGCGTAGAGCGCGTTGATCAGCACGTTCGGTTTGCCCAGGCCCAGCGGCGCGCCGAGGCGCAGGTCTCCGCCGGCATGCGCAAGTATCCGCTCGACGCATTGGGCAACGCTGCTGAGGATTTCCGGTGTTGGCGACACGGGGGATTCCGCCGGCAAGGGATGCACATCATGCCAGAGTGCAGTCGCCCGGCCGTTGCGGACACGCCGCGTGCCGCGCCTTCGACGGCCCGTCGCGGCAACGCCGCCTTCGCCAGCGCCGCGACGATCACGCCACCGCACGAAAAATCTTGTTTCCAAAGTTCGACAGACTTGTATCATCAGCGGACTTGGGAGAGTGCGCATGGCCGAGCGCTTCAAGATCGCGATAGTCGGTTCGGGGCCGGGCGGCCTGTCCGCTGCCGCGCGCGCGGCCGAACGCGGCGAATCGCACGTGCTGCTCGAAGCCGAGGATCACCTGTCGAACACGATCTACCGCTACCAGAAGGGCAAGTTCGTCATGGACGAGCCCGGCATCCTGCCGTTGCGCTCGCCGGTTCCGTTCAAGGCCGGATCGCGCGAAACGATCCTCGGCGGCTGGGACGAGGCGGCCAAAAACCTCAAGATCAACGTGCGCTACAAGCATGAAGTCAGCGCGGTCAGGAAGACCGAGGCCGGCTTCGACATCAAGTGCGGCAACGGGCAGACGATCCAGGCCGATTTCATCGTGTTCGGCATCGGCCTGCAGGGCAACATTCGCAAGCTCGGCTGCCCGGGCGAGGATCTGCCGTTCGTGCAGTACCAGCTCGACGATCCGGATGAATACGAGGGCGAAACGATCGTGGTGATCGGCGCCGGCGATGCCGCGATCGAGAACGCGGTGGCCCTGTCGAAACAGAACAACGTCGTCATCGTCAACCGCAAGGACGAATTCGGGCGCGCGAAGAAAGGCAACGAGCAGGCTATCCTCAAGGCGATCGAGGACGGCGTCATCGAGTGCTACTACAACTCGGGTCCCGAACGCGTCGATGCGTTGACCGCCGGCCGCAAGAAAGGCCGCATGATCCTCAATACCTCGACCGGCAAGGCACAGATCCTGATCGACCGCGTCATCGCGCGCCTCGGCGCGACGGCGCCGCGCGGCTTCGTCGAAGCGTGCGGCGTCACGTTCCCGAACAAGGACCCGGCATCGGTGCCGGCGATCAGCTCGCAATACGAATCCAACGTCAAGGGCCTGTACATCGTCGGCGCGCTCGGCGGCTATCCGCTGATCAAGCAGGCGATGAACCAGGGCTACGAAGTCATCGAGTACATCCTCGGCAACCGGGTCGAACCGGCCGACGAGCCGCTGCTGAAGGCCAAGTTCGTCAAGATGCCGGGCTTCCGCAGTGTCGACGAGGCATTGGCGCGCGTGCAGAAAAACGTGCGCCTGCTGTCGCATATCACGCCGCTGCAACTGCGTGAGTTCATGCTCGACTCGGAAATACTGACGCCGAAAGCCGGCGAGACGGTGTTCCAGCGCAACGATTACACGAACACGTTCTTCAGCATCGTCGAGGGCGAGGTGCAGGTTCTGCTCGACGCCGACCGCAAGCAGAAATTCTCGCTCGGGCGCGGCGAGTTTTTCGGCGAGATGAGCCTGATCTCCGGGCGGCGGCGTTCGGCGACGGTGCTCGCCGGCGCCAATTGCGTGCTGATCGAGACGCCGCGCCGCTCGATGAACCGGCTGATCAACTCGGTCGAGGCAGTCAAACGCGAGATCGACGAGGTCTTCATCCTGCGTGCGATCCAGCAGCGCTTTGCGCCCGAGGCCAGCGTCGACCAGCTCAGCGACGTCGTCGCCAGTGCCAGGCTCGAGAAATTCAAGGCCGGCGACGTGCTGTTCAACGAGGGCGAAATCGGCGACTGCCTGCACATGGTGCGGGTCGGTTCGCTGACGATCTCGCGCAACATCGGCGGCAAGGACGTCGTGCTGAGCTACGTGCCGGCCGGCAACTACATCGGCGAGATGGCCCTGCTCGGCGAGACGCGCCGTTCGGCGACGGCGCGCGCGGCGATCGCCACCGAGACCGTGCGCCTCGACGGCGACGCGTTCAAGAAACTCGTCAGCCGCATTTCCGTGCTCAAGCTGCGCCTGCAGGCGGAGTATCGCCAGCGCACGGCGGCGAACCTAGCGATGGCGTCGCTGCCGAGTGGCGGCGACATCATCTCGTTCCTGATTGCACAGGGCGCCGGCGAGGCGACCGACATCCTGCTGATCGACGAATCGCTGTGCGTGCGCTGCGACAACTGCGAGAAGGCCTGCGCCGAAACGCACGGCGGCACCTCGCGCCTGGACCGCGAAGCCGGACCGACGTTTGCCAGCGTGCATGTGCCAACCTCGTGCCGGCACTGCGAGCATCCGCATTGCATGAAGGATTGTCCGCCGGATGCGATCCATCGCGCGCCGAACGGCGAAGTGTTCATCGCCGACAACTGCATCGGCTGCGGCAATTGCGAGCGCAATTGTCCATATGGCGTGATCCACATGGCAGCCAAGCCGCCGAAGAAACCGGGCCTGATCCAGTGGCTGCTGTTCGGTCGTGGCCCCGGACCGGGCGAAGCGCCATACGACAAGAAAAAGAAACCCGCGGCCGGCAAGAAGGCGGTCAAGTGCGACATGTGCAAGGACCAGGCAGAAGGCCCCGCCTGTGTGCGTTCCTGCCCCACCGGTGCTGCAATCCGCATCAGCCCCGAGGAATTTCCGGCCTATGTGCAGTCACGCATTTAGAGCCGGCCTGCTGGCCGAGGGCCGAACGCTGCGCGTCGCTGTGCGCCGAGGGCCGAGGGCCGAGGACCAGGGCCTGAAGAGCCGATTTACTCATCTCGCCTGTCGCTTTTCGCGCAACGAACCCGCAATCGCAAGAACCCGCCAAGCGGCGGA
>DATNFS010000010.1:0-6074 GCA_035606275.1 Rudaea sp. | reverse complement strand
CGGCATCGGCGGCTTTCTGTGGCCCGAGTCGCCGTTCTATTTCCCCGACACCTTGCTGGCCTGGATCCTCTACGCGACATGCGGGGGGCTGCTGCCGGCCGTCACCGCCTACGCCTGGATCAATTCGACGGTCTTCGTGCTGCTCGTGCGCGCGGTCCTGTTGCGCGCGAATGTCGCGGCGCCGGGCGGCGCGCGGGCGGCGTGGCTGGCTTTCATCGCTGTGTGGCTGGCGATCTGCCTGATCGGCGTGCGCACCGGCACGAGCTGGTTCGGCCAGTTCTACGCCTACGTCTTCGTGCCGAACAACCACTCGGGCACGCTGCTCGGCGTCCTGGCGGGCCTGGTTCTGATCCTCGGCGACAAAGGGAAATCCGGAACGGCGCGCCTGCTGTGGCTGGCGCTGTTGTGCCTGTGCCTGCTGCCGTCCGATCGCCTGTTCGAAATCCAGTTCATGCTGCCGGCGATCGCCTGGTGCGCGATGCGTTGCCGCGGTACCGCCGGACGCTGGCATTGCCGCGCCGCGCTGCTGCTGGCGTTGCTGCTGGCCGGCGCCGAGACGTTGCGCTGGCTGTTTCCGTCCGACACGATGGCCTGGGTCGCAGGCATGGCAGGTGCCGCGCCGGGATTCCAGGTCGGCGGCGATCCGACGTTGCGCATCGCCGCCGGGGCGGCGCTGGCGCGCATGGGAACCGATCTCGGTGAAATCGCGAGCGCCGACATCGCGACAACGCTGATCGAAGCGCTTGCCTGTGCTGCCGCCGCCTGGATACTCTTCGGCCACGCTTCGCGGCGCGACCACGCCGCCGACAACGGCGCCTCGCGTCAGCGGACGTTCTTCGTCGCGATCATCCTCGCCACTGTGCTGTTGCCGCTGCTCGCCAGCATCGTGCTCGGCCGGCACATCGCAATGCACACGTTCCGCTATTGCCAGACCCTCGTTCTGCTTCTGCTGCCGCTCTCGCTCTGCCTCGCAACCGCAATCGGACGCGAAGCGGCGTGGGTCTGGCCGGCCCGGGGCCTGCTGGCGGCCGCCGCGTTGCTGATGCCTGCCGCTGTCGATGCGAGCCGGTCCGCGCTGTACTCGCAGGAACGCGACCAGGAGGAATGCCTGCGCGCACTCGCCGGCAGGGAACACCTGAAGTTCGGCGTCGCCGAGTTCTGGCATGCGCTCGAAATGACCGCGCGCTTTCCACTGGCGCCGGTGACGGCGCCGTTGAGCTCCGATGCCGGCCCGCGCCTGTCGATGGTCACCAACCTGGGCTGGTTCGGCGCCACCGCAAATCATCACGACGAAATTCCCGCACTCGATTTCATCGATGAATACAGCTATGCGCCGCAGATCCTCGACGCGGCCTTCGGCAAGCCATCGGTGCGTGTGGCATGCCCGCGTTCGGCATATCGCCTGTATCGGGCCGCCGACGGCGCGCTGTCGCACCTGTACCGGCATTTCGAATGGCTGCCCGGCCAGGTGCTGCAGCGCCTCGGCCGAATCGCACTGCCTGCGGCAGCCTGGGCTGCGGACGAAACACGGGTCGAAGGCGATGCGATTCACGCCAGCGGATCGCTCGCGCCGGCGACGCCGCTGCTGATCACCGCCCAGGATTTTCCGGAGGGCACGATGCAGGCCTGGCTGGCCTATTCGTTCACCGCACGCGGAGCGTCGGCTGCGGCACATTGGGACATCACGGCGCTCGACGCCGACGGCAACGCAGTCGCCGTCGTCGGCCAGGGCGCGCTGGCGCCGAGCTCCACAATCCTGCAGATCGACCTGCCGCTGGGCAAGCGGCCGGAAAAGACGCCGGGCCTCGGAATTTCAGTGACGGCATCCGGCGACGTCGACGTTCGCATCGTGGCGATCGGGCTGCGCGTGGCGAAGTAGTCCGCGGCGGCGCGCACCGCGGCAGCGCTGCCGTCGGGCGTGACGCGCCGTCAGGCTGCCGGCATCAACACGACCCGCCCGCGTTCCAGCGCGGCGGTGCCGGTGCGCGCGATCTCGAGCACGCGCGCAACCGACTCGAGTTCGGCCAGGAACGCGTTGACCTCGCCGCTGCTGCCGGCGAAACGGATCGTGCAGGTCGCATCATCGGTGTCGGTCAACAGCGCGCCGGCATGACGCGCGATGCACTCGTGCAGGCCGGTCGCGCGCTTCGGCGCGACGGCCACCTTGACCATCAGCAATTCCGCCTCGATGTGGGCGCGCGTCGTCAGGTCGGCGATCTCGAGCACGTCGACCAGTTTGCGCGACTGCTTGACGATCTGGTCGATCACCGCTTCGTCGCCGAACGTGACCAGTGTCAGGCGCGACACCGACGGATCATGCGTCGTGGCAACCGTCAGCGAATCGATGTTGTAGCCGCGCGCCGAGAACATGGCCGCGACCCGCGCCAGCGCACCGGCTTCGTTCTGCAGCAGGATGGAGATGATTCGGCGCACGGTCAGGTGAGACGGGAGACGGGAGATAACAGACGGAACAGGGCGTCCGGGCCGCCCGGACACCTCCTCTGAATGTGTGAAGTGCAGTTGACAAGCATCATCGTGGGCAGCCTCGCAATCCTGCACGTCTCACGTCTCACGTCTTTCAAAACATTCCCGACGGCGACGCCTGCTGCCGCGCCTCGATCTGCGCGCGCGAGGCGATCCAGTCGCCGGTGATCATCTGCGCGTAGTTCATGCCGGGGCCGACCATCGGGTAGACGCCGGCGTCCGGATCGATCACGACCTCGAGCAGCGCCGGGCCATCGAACGCAACGAACTCGGCGACCGTCGCGGCAACCTGATCCGGCCGGTCGATGCGCCGCGCCCACGGAAAGCCGTCGGCTTCGGCCGCCTTGACGAAGTCCTTCTTGTGCAGGCTCTTGTCGCTGGCCGAGAAGCGTCCCTTGAAGAACAGCTTCTGCCATTGCCGCACCATGCCGTCGCCGTGGTTGTTCATCACGACGACCTTGACCGGCAGGTTGTAGGTCGTAACCGTTTCGAGCTCACCCAGGTTCATGCGGATGCTCGCATCGCCGTCGATGTCGATGACCAGCATGCCGCGCCGCGCGAACTGTGCGCCGATCGCCGCCGGCAGGCCGAAGCCCATCGTGCCCATCGAGCCGGACGTCAGCCACTGGCGCGGCTCGCGGAAGTCGAAGTACTGCGCGGCCCACATCTGGTGCTGGCCGACGCCGGTACTGATGATTGCGCGGCCCTGCGTGTGGCGGTTGATCGCTTCGATCACCGCATACGGCTGGATCAGCGGCGCGCTGCGGTCGAAGTTCATCGCATGGTCGACCTTCAGCCGCGCAATGTGCGCGTGCCACTCGGCGTAGCTGCCATCCTCGAGCGGGCGAAAGCCCTGTTCGAGCGCATGGGCGCGAACAGCGCGCAGCGCCGGCGCCAGGTCGCCGAGATAATGCCAGTCGGCATGCTTGACCTTGTTGATCTCGGCCGGGTCGATGTCGAAGTGCGCGACGAATTTGGCATGCGCCGCAAACTGCTTCGGCACGCCAGCGACGCGATCATCGAAGCGCGCGCCGACATTGATCAGGAAATCGCAGTCGTCGACCGCATAGTTGGCATACGCCGTGCCGTGCATGCCGAGCATGTGCAGCGCGAGCGGGCTCTGCGTGTCGCAGACACCGAGCGCCATCAGCGTCGTCGTCACCGGAATGCCGAACGTGTGCGAGAACTCGCGCAGCGCACGTGCCGCGTCGCCGGCGACCACGCCGCCGCCGGCATAGATCAGCGGCCGTTTCGCCTCGCGCAGGCGCAGCAGGAACTTCTCGCATTGCGACTTGCCCAGGCACGCCTGCGTGATGCCGGCAACGCGTGCGCGATAGCCGTGCACCGGCAGCGTGCTGGCGCCGTCGAAAACCAGCGGGGCGTTCTGGATGTCCTTCGGAATGTCGACCACGACCGGGCCGGGCCGGCCGCTGCGCGCGATCTCGAACGCGGTGCGCAGCGTCGCCTCGAGCTTCGCGGCGTCGGTCACCAGGAACACATGCTTCGCGCAAGCCGCCATGATGTTGCTGACCGGCGCCTCCTGGAACGCATCGGTGCCGATGGCGGCCGTCGGCACCTGGCCGCAGATCACCACGATCGGGATTGAATCGGCCATCGCGTCGCGCACCGGCGTGACCGTGTTGGTCGCGCCGGGTCCCGACGTCACCAGGGCCACGCCGACCTTGCCCGACGCGCGCGCATAGCCCTGCGCCATGAAGCCGGCACCCTGCTCGTTGGCTGGCACGATCAGCGGCAGCGCCTCGCGCGCGTCTCTGGCGCCGGCGCCAGGGGCGGCGCCGGAGCCGTCGGCGCCCGCGTGAGTCTGGTTGTAGCGGAACACCGCGTCGTACACCGGCAGGATCGCGCCGCCCGAATAACCGAACACGACATCGATGCCCTCGTCGGCGAGTATCTGCACGACGATGTCGGCGCCGCTGAGCGTCGTGCCGGCGAGCGGATGTGCCGGGAGCTCGGTTTTCGGTTGCAATTGCGCGTTCATTTTGCTTTCCTCAGGCATACGGCGCCATGCCACTCGCCTCTCCCGCTGGCGGGAGCAAAATCGAGTGCGTGCCGCCGCATCAGCCGACTTTCTTCAGGGCCGGTGCTGCTGGCGTCGCAGCGGGAGCAGGATTCAGCCACGGCATGCGCGCGCGCAATGCCGCGCCGACCTTCTCGATCTGATGGTCGAGGTCGGCTTGCTTGTAGGCCTTGTAGTTCGGCAATCCGGCGGCGTATTCGGCGGTCCATTCCTTTGCGAACGTGCCGTCCTGGATCTCCTTGAGCACCTGGCGCATCTTGTCCCTGGTCGATGCATCGACGACGCGCGGGCCGCGCGTGTAGTCGCCGTACTGCGCCGTCTCGGACACGAACGTCAGCATCTTGGTCAAGCCGCCCTCGTAGAACAGGTCGACGATCAGCTTGAGCTCGTGCATGACCTCGTAGTAGGCGATCTCGGGCTTGTAGCCGGCCTCGACCAGCGTCTCGAAGCCGTGACGCACGAGCTCGCTGACGCCGCCGCACAGCACGGCCTGCTCGCCGAACAGGTCGGTCTCGGTCTCTTCCTTGAAGTCGGTTTCGATCAGCATGGCGCGTGCGCCGCCGATACCGGCGGCATAAGCCAGCGCCTTGTCGCGCGCACGTCCGCTGGCGTCCTGGTGCACCGCGTAGAGACACGGCACGCCGCGGCCGATCTCGTATTCCTTGCGCACCAGCGCGCCCGGCCCTTTCGGCGCGACGAGGATCACGTCGATGTCCGCGCGCGGCGCAATCGTCTTGAAGTGCACGTTGAAGCCGTGCGCAAACAGCAGCGCGGCACCGGCCTTGATGTTCGGCGCGATGACTTCGTCGTACAGCCTCGGCTGCACCATGTCCGGCGTCAGCACGGCGACGAGGTCGGCGCCCCTCGCCGCCTCGGCCGGCTCTAGCACGCGCAAGCCATCGGCCTCGGCCGTCAGAGAGGTCGGACCGCCACGGCGCAACCCGACGACCACGTCGAGCCCCGAATCGCGCAGGTTCAACGCGTGCGCCCGGCCCTGGCTGCCGTAACCCAGCACCGCGATACGCTTGCCTTCGAGCTGCTTGGTGGTCGCTTTCACTTCTGTTGTCATCTCACTTCTCCAGAATCGTTGAATCAAGGAAAATCAAAGCCTGAACCACGGAGAACAAGGAGAAAGAAAATGGGCCTGACCAAAGTGCACAGCTTCCATTTCCCGTTTGTTCCAGCATGAGTTCCCGGTTTCCATTCCTTTTCGCTCCTGCTCTTCTCCGTGTTCTCCGTGTTCTCCGTGTTCTCCGTGGTTCAAGCTGGTGCTCTTGCCTTCACGTCTTCTCCGCTTCTGCGGCCGCTGTAACTCGCGTCCCCGCATGCGCCGCGCGCGTGCGCTCGTGCAAATCGCGCAGCGTCTGCAGTTCGACGGCAGTCGGCGGCGCGATGACGTCGACCGACGCTGCCACCTGCAACGGCCAGCCGGTCGCCGCGCGAACCGCCTCGACGCTGACGTTTTCGTATCGGGCCACGAGCGTGAGTTCCTGCGATTCCTGCGCCGGCTCGAGCACCCCGAAATCGGTAATCACGACCTGCGGTCCCGCGC
>DATNFS010000009.1:0-7219 GCA_035606275.1 Rudaea sp. | reverse complement strand
TCGAACGCTACAAGGACCTGACGATCGCGCTGGTCTCCTTCCTCATCGCATCGTTCCTGCCGCTGCTCGGTTATCGGCGCTCGATGATGCTGGGGCTGGTGATCGTCGGCGGCGCCTGCATGATGATGCCGTTGTATCCGTCATTTCTCACGACCAAACTGTTGTTTGCCAGCATCGGCGTTTCTTTCGTGCTGACCAAGGTCTCGGTCTATTCGTCGATCGGGCTGTTGACCACCGACAAGACGGCGCATTCACGTCTGACCAACACGATCGAAGGCCTGTTCATGGTCGGCGTGCTGGCCGGCAACTGGCTGTTCAGCGCCTATGTCGATTCGGCTCATCCCGGCAATCCGGTGTGGATGAACGTCTACTGGGTGATCACCGGCCTGTGTGCAATCGTGTTCCTGCTGCTCGCGACAGGCCAGCTCGATGAAAGCGCGGCGCACGCCGAAGGACACAACAATTCATTCGCCGACTCGCTGATGGAAATGTCGCGCCTGTTCGTGCGGCCGCTTGTCTATGTATTCCTCGCGTCGGCCTTCCTGTATGTGCTGATCGAGCAGAGCTTCGGCACCTGGCTGCCGACATTCAACAACGAGATCCTGAAATTGCCGAACGCGCTGAGCATCCAGTTCGCCAGCATGCTGCCCGGCATGACCGCCGTAGGCCGCCTCGCCGCCGGCGTCGTGCTCAAACGTGTGCCTTGGTTCGGCTTGCTCGCCGGCTGCGTGCTCGGCATGGGCGCGATCGTCGTGCTCGTGCTGCCGCTTGCGCGCAACGTCGTTGCCGATCCGGCTGCGGGTCTCCTGCACGCGCCGTTGGCGGCGTACCTGATTCCGCTGATGGGGCTTCTGATGGCGCCGATCTATCCGGTCATCAATTCGGTCGTGCTCAGCTCGCTGCCCAAGCCCATGCACGCGGCGATGACCGGCCTGATCGTCGTTTTCTCCGCGCTCGGCGGCACGCTCGGCTCGTACATCACTGCGCGCGTTTTCGCCGCATTCGATGGCATCCAGGCGTTCTATTTCTCGCTCGTGCCGATGACGCTGCTGCTGGTCACGCTGGCGCTGTTCAAGCGGCGCAGCGATCGCGAGAGCGCCGCGGTCGGAGCCGCGGCCGCGCGGCCCGCATGAGCCTGACGCGACGCGAATTCATCGGCGTCGCAGCGGGGACGGCGCTGAGCGCGAGTGCGGGTGCGAGCATCGACCCCGCTGTCGTCGCGGACCGGCGCCCGGGCGAGCGCCGCAATGTTCTGCTGATCGTCGCCGATGACCTGGGCTACGACCTGCGCTGCTGCGGCGGCGTGATCGATACGCCTGCGCTCGACGCGCTGGCGCAGCAGGGCACGCTGTTCAGTGCAGGCTACGCCGCCGTGTCGTCGTGCAGTTCGAGCCGCGCGACGCTGTACACCGGCCTGTATCCGCACACCAACGGCATGTATGGCCTCAGCCACGACGTGCATAATTTCTCGCTGCTCGACAACGTGCGCACGCTGCCGTGGATGCTCGGGCAGGCCGGCTACGCGACGGCAATCGTCGGCAAGCTGCACGTCAAGCCGCTCGCCGCGCTTGCCTACGATGCGTGGCTGCTGCCCGAGAAACCCGGCGACCGCGATGTCGCTGCGATGGCGCGCGCCGCCGGCACATGGATGCGCGCTCAGTCGAAACCGTTTTTCGTGACCGTCGGCTACAGCGATCCGCACCGCGCCGGCGACACCTCGCAGTTCGGCAACACGCGCGACTGGCCGGAAGTCGCGCGCCGGCGTTATGCGCCGGCCGAGGTGCGGGTTCCTGCGCACCTGCCCGACCTGGCCGACGTGCGCGCAGACCTGGCGCAATATTGCGAGGCGGTCAGCCGGCTCGACGCCGGCGTCGGCCTGCTGCTTGCCGAGCTCGAACGCGCGGGCCATGCCGGCGACACGCTGGTGATCTTCCTCAGTGACAACGGGCGGCCGTTTCCCGGCGCCAAGGACAATCTCTACGGCGAAGGCATCCGCCTGCCGCTGATCGTGCGCAGTTCGCGCCAGAGGCGCCGCGACCTGCGCAACCGCGCGATGGTGAGCTGGATCGACATCACGCCGACCATTCTGGACTGGGCCGGCGCCGCGCCGCCGCGCGATTACCGCTATGCACCGCTGCCGGGCCGGTCGCTGCTGCCGATTCTCGAACACGAAGACGCAGATGGCTGGGATCGCGTATTCGCCACGCACAGCTTCCACGAGATCGACCAGTACTATCCGACTCGCTCGCTGCGCACGCGCGACTACAGTTATTTTCTCAATCTGGAACCGGCTCTTGCCGTGCCGGTCGCCAGCGACGTGGCGCTGTCCCCATCATGGAAGGCGATCACGTCCACGCCTGGAGCACGCCTGGGCAAGCGCACGCTCGACGCATTCCGGCATCGCCCGGCCGAGGAACTCTACGATCTGCGCGCCGATCCGGACGAGGTCGTCAATCTCGCCGCCGATCCGGCGCAAGCCGGCGTGCTGGCTGACCTGCGTGCCCAGCTGGCGCAATGGCGCACGGCGACGCACGATCCATGGATGCCGGGCATCACCGATCCATTCGGCCATGCGCATTGATTCTTCGTCCGACCGTCTGTTCCGAGGACCACATCGAATGACCGCATCACGATTCGTTCCGCTCGCCGCCGCCGCGCTGGTACTGGCGGCGAGCGCCGCCGGCGCCGCGACCGACCCGAGCTTCCTTCTCACCGGCACCGCGAAGAATTTCGACGGCTATTTCCCGGGCTATCTCGCCAACGGCTACTTCTCGACGATGACCTCGCTGCGCGGCACCGAGCCGAACATGGCGTACATGGTCGCGTTCATGGACTACGCGCAGGATGACATCGCGCGTCCCGCCGCGGTTCGGGCTGGAGCGAGATCGACTACAACGCCGGCGGCGGCTGGCTCAATTCGACGCGCATCGCGCCGCACATCTTCACCGGCTACGCGCAGACGCTGGACATGCACGATGCGACGTTGACGACGAGCTACCGCTTCGTCTACGCCAACAAGGCGACCGACGTGAGAGTCACTACCTTCGTGAGCCAGGCCGCGGGCCACCTGGCAGCCACGCAGCTGTCGATCACTCCGCAGTTCGACGGCAGCGTGCAGCTGACGTTCCCGATCCGGCTGTGGTCCGAGCATGCGCCGCGTTTCCCGATCGCGAAGATGAGCGGCGACGAGATGATCGCCGCGGTCATCGCGAGCGGACAGACGCTCGACAACAAGCCGATACCGATGTCCGACCGTGACGCGGTCTGGTATCACGGCGTGACGCGCATCGTTTCCGATGGCGGTGATGCGAACGACCTGACCCTGTGGCTGGACGGCCGCGCCGAGCAGGGCCGCGACATGGCCGAGGCCGCGGCGATCGCGCTGCCGCCGGATCTCGGCGTCGAGAGCATGAAACTCGAAAAGGGTCCGCACAAGCTGTCGCTGAATCTTACGGCCCGGGTCGAAAAAGGCCGCACCTACACGTTTACCAAGTATGTCGCGCTGGCGCGCGCGGGCTGGGGTGGCGACGCCAGGGCGACGCTCGCCCTGGCCAGGGAGGCACGCACGGCCGGCTTCGACAAACTGCTCACCGATCACCGGGCGGCCTGGCACGAGTTGTGGAAATCCGACATCGTCGTCGACGGCGATGCCGACGTGCAGAAGGCCCTGCATTCGGACCTGTATTACCTGCTGTCGAACACCACTGTCGGCACAGCGTGGCCTATGGGCGCCTGCGCGCTGACGCCGAACTACGCCGGCCATGCGTTCTGGGACTCCGACTCGTGGGTGTTCCCGTCGCTGCTGCTGCTGCACCCCGAGCGCGCCAAGCCGATCGTCATGTTCCGCCATCGCACGCTGCAGCCGGCGCGTGAGCGCGCGCAACAGTTCGGCGTGAAGGGCGCGATGTATCCGTGGGAATCCGATCCGGAAACCGGTGTCGACCACACGCCGCATTTCGCCTACGAGGTCTATCGCGAAATTCACGTCAATGCCGACATCGCGATTGCGCAATGGCAGTACTACCTCGCGACCCTCGACAAGGCGTGGCTCCGCCAATACGGCTGGCCGGTGATCAGCCAGATCGCGCAGTTCTGGGTCAGCCGCGTAACCTACGACAAGGAGCTCGACCGCTACGAGATCCACCATGTCACGTCGCCGGACGAAGCCTACAACGACGTGCCGAACGACTCGTTCACCAATGCCGCGGCGCGCAAGGCGCTCAACATCGCAGTCGCCGCGGCCGCGGTGCTCGGCGAGAAGGCCGACCCGCAGTGGAACGACGTCGCGGCAAAGATGTACATCCCGTTCAAGGATTCCGAACAGCGCCACCTCGACTTCGACGAAAGCGTGCCGCACGACAAGATCACCTGGATGGGCTCGTCGCTGGCCTGGCTCATGTATCCGAATCTCGATCTGGCCATGTCGCCGCAGGTGCGCCGGAACGATTTCGACTTCCAGCTCAACGAGCTCAAGGTTCACGGCGACGACCCGAACGAGATGATGATGGTCATGCTGGCGGTCGGCGCGGCCGAAGTCGGCGACGCGAAGGCGGCCGGCGACTGGATCGAGCGCAACCTGGTCGGCTTCCTCAAGGCCCCGTTCAACGTGCGTACCGAAACGGCCGCCAACAATGCCGGCTACATCCTGGCGACGTCGGCCGGCTTCGTACAGAGCTTCGTCTACGGCCTTACCGGCCTGCGCATCGACGACAAAGGCCTGGACGAGGCGTACGCGCCGGCGCTGCCGCCGCAATGGAAATCGGTCACGCTCAAGCACGTGGCGTTCCGCGGCGAGCGCTACGATTTCGTGATCAGCCGCGCAGCCGATGGCAAGACCAGGCTCACGCGCAGCGCCGCCGTCGACAAGGCCGGTAGATGAAGAGCGCGTTGCTGCCCGGCATCGTGCTTGCGCTTGCCGCCTTCGCGCCGGCCTGCGCGCAAACCGACCCGAGCTTCCTGCTCGCGGCAACGGCCAGGGATTTCGACGATTATTTCCCCGGTTACCTGGCCAACGGCTACGCGTCGACGTTGACGGCACCGCGCGGCACCGAGGGCAACCTCGGCTATCTCGTCGCGTTCATGGACTATGCAGCGGACGACATGTCGCGCCCCGCGGCGATTCCGGGCTGGACCGAAATCGACTACAGCACCGGCAAGTCGGCCGCGGGGCAGTTCTGGCTCAACCAGGTCAGGCTCGATGCCGCGACGTTCCAGGATTACAGCCAGGTCATGAACCTGCACGATGCGACGCTGACGACGGACTACCGCTACCTCGATCACGGCAAGTCGACCCGCATCAACGTCACGACCTTCGTCAGTCAGGCGTCGCCGCACCTTGCCGCGACAAGGTTGTCGATCACGCCGGATTTCGACGGCACCGTGCAGTTGTCGTTTGCGCTCAACCTGTGGGCGCCGTACCAGCCGCGCCTGCCGCTGGGCCGCATGAGCGGCGACCAGATGCAGGAAGCGGTCGCCGCGCACAACATGAAGCTCGTGGCGATACCGCCGGCGACGCCGGACCGCGCCGCGGTCTGGTATCACGGCACGACGCATGTGCTGGACGACGACGGCAACGCGAAGGACCTGGCCGTATGGCTCGACGGCCGCGCCGAACAGGGCCTGAAAATGGCCGAGGCGGCAGCGATCGAACTGCCCACGGGCCTGCGCAAGGACCCGGAAATCAAGCTGTACAAGAGTGCCTATCGGATCGCGCTCGACGTCAGGCTCGATGTCGAGAAAGGCAAGACGTATACATTCGCCAAATATGTCGCGCTGTCGCGGGAAGGCTGGGGCGGCGACGCGCGCCAGGACCTGGCGCTGGCAGGCACGGCGCGACAAGGCGGTTTCGACAAGCTGCTGCGCGAGCACCAGGCCGCCTGGCACGCTCTGTGGCAATCCGACATCGTCATCGATGGCGACCTCGCGACGCAGCGCGTCGTGCATTCGGACCTTTACTACCTGCTGGCGACCTCGACCGTCGACACGGCGTGGCCGATGGGTGCCTGTGCCCTCACGACCGGATACGTCGGCCACGCGTTCTGGGACAGCGACACCTGGATGTTCCCGGCGTTGCTGCTGCTGCAGCCGCAGCGCGCCAGGCCGCTGGTCATGTTCCGCTCGCACACGCTGGCGGCGGCGCAGCAGCGCGCGCGCGAACGCGGCCTGCGCGGCGCGATGTATCCGTGGGAAGCCGACCCGGAAAACGGCAGCGAACAGACCCCGCATTTTGCCTACGTGCTCGGCGAGCGCGAGATCCATGTCAATGCGGACATCGCGATCGCGCAGTGGCAGTACTGGCTGGCGACGCACGACCTGCCCTGGTTGCGCGACCACGGCTGGCCGGTGATCCGCAACGTGGCCGAATTCTGGGCCAGCCGGGCGACCTACAACGAGGCGAAGCAGCGCTACGACATCGAGCATGTGACGTCGGTCGAGGAAGACTACAACGACGTTCCGAACGACACGTATACCAATCTCGCCGCCGCCAAGGCGCTGCGAATCGCCACTGCCGCCGCCATGCTGGCCGGCGCGAAGGCCGATCCGCTGTGGGCAGGGATCGCCGCGGGTTTGCATATCCCGTTTTCGACGGCGGAGCAGCGCCACCTCGATTTCGACGAGTCGGTTCCGCACGAGTTCGGGCACAGCGACCTGACGTTCCTGGCCTATCCGTCCCTCGACGTGCCGATGAGCGATGCAGTCCGGCGCAACGACTTCTTCGGTGCGGTAAAGCCGCTCGACCTGGCCGGGCCGCCGCCCAACACGATGGGCGTGGCTCCGGTTGCGATCGCCGCCGCGGCGCTCGGCGACGCCGATCAGGCAGCGCGCTGGGGGGCGCGCAACGCCGCCCCGGACATGTTCAAGCCGCCATTCAACGTGCGCTCGGAAACCGCCGGCAACAACACCGGCTATTTCATCACCGGTTCGGCCGGCTTCCTGCAGACGCTGATCTACGGCTTCAGCGGCCTGCGCATCGAGGAACAGGGTCTGGTCGCCGCCTACGCGCCGGTGCTGCCGCCGCAATGGAAATCGCTGACGCTGAAGAACATCGCGTTTCGCGGCAAGCGTTACGACATCACGATCGATCGCGATGCCGGCGGCAGCACGCGCCTGCGGCGCACGACGCACTGAGCCGTCACGGGCCCGCGATATTCGCCGTGCAGAACGCTGCCGGAATGAAAGCGGGAGGTGGCTGCGGATGAGCCCGATCGAACGCAGCCTG
>DATNFS010000008.1:0-13038 GCA_035606275.1 Rudaea sp. | reverse complement strand
TGAACCTTGGGCGATGCTTGGGCGTGCTGGTTGCATCGGCATGCGCCGGCTGTGCTCCCGCGCCGGCGATCGTCGATCACCCGTCGGCCAACCAGGACGACCGCGTGCGCTTCCTCGTGCTGCATTTCACCGACGAGAACTTCGAGCGCTCGCTCGATCTGCTGAGCAACAAGCACGACAATCCCGTCAGTGCGCACTATCTGGTCACCCGCGCCGGGGAATATGCCGGGCATGCCGCGCCGACGGTGCTGCGCCTGGTCGACGAGTCGCGCCGCGCGTGGCACGCCGGCCCGAGCCGCTGGCAGGGCCACGAGCCGCTCAACGGTGAGTCGATCGGAATTGAAATTGTGTACGAATCCCATTGTGCGCGGGATCCGCATCCACCCGGCGCATCGCCGTGGGAGACCGATGCGACTTGCGCCTATCCGCCATATCCGGCCGACCAGATCGATGCCGTGATCAGGCTGGCGCAGGGCATCCTCGAGCGCCATCCGCAGATCGACCCGGCGCGCGTCGTCGGCCATTCGGACATCCAGCCCGAAAACAAGACCGATCCGGGGCCGCGCTTTCCGTGGCGCCAGCTCGCCGCGGCCGGAATCGGCGCGTGGTATGACGACGGCGACGTTGCCTGGTATCGCGGACAGTTCGCCGCCATCGCCACGGCGGTGGCGCGGGATCCCCTTGACTACGCACCGGCGGCGCCTTCGCTGAAGACCGTGCAGGAAGCGCTGGCGGCGTATGGCTACGGCGTCGAAGCGAGCGGCAACGCCGACCTGCGCACGCGCGAGGTGCTGTCCGCGTTCCAGAGCCACTTCCTGCCGGAGCTGCGCAGCGGCACAGCCGACGGGCAGACCGTCGCGACCCTGTTCGCGTTGCTGTGGAAATACCGTCCCGACGAACTGCGTGCACTGCGCGCACGCAACGCACAGGTTCCGCCGCCGCCGCCCGGTTCACACCCGCGTTGAGCAAAACGCGCTGCGCAGCGAACATTGCATTGCGCCTCGTTCATGAATTTGACGGCGCGCTGAACCCGCGGGTCCGATCGATTCAGGTTGGCGGGATATTTCCACCTCGTTCATCGGCAGGGCGCTAGCTTGGCCGCTGGAGTGGTTGCGGCATGCGCACACTCCATGGCGCCGGACTCCATGGTCCGCGTCGCGCATCCTCGGATCGACGAGGAATGCCCGGGCCGAACCCGGTTGCCGCAACCCGCCATGCAGTAGTTTCGTGCATCGCACATTCTGCTGCTTCCAGCAACGGTCCGCAGTGTCTGCACGACCCAGCGGCTTAAGCGAACGAGGAGAATCACACCATGAAACATCGCAGCCTCATCAAGATTGCCGCACTGGCGATCGCCGTCTCCGCTGCGCTGCCCGCAATGGCCGACACGATGGTCGCAACCGGGAAGCATCATTTCGTCTACTTCGGCGATCACGACATCTACTTCGCGCCGGAAAGCAAGACCTATTTCTGGCTCGAGAACGGGCAGTGGCGTTCCGGCCACAGCCTGCCGGAAGACCGGCAGGCGTTTGTCAGGACGCGCGGCGTGGACATCGATCTTGACACCGATCGTCCGTACGAGCGCAACGACTACGTGGTCGAGCATTACAAGCAGATGCCGATCGCCGACAACGGACCGGTGACGCGCGAGACGACCACGACCGAGCGTTCGACCAACGCCGACGGTTCGACCACGACCACGACCACCACGACCAAGCATCGCTACATGTACTTCGCGGACAAGGACGTCTACTTTGCGCCGGACACGCGCACGTACTACTGGCAGAGCAACGGTCGCTGGGTGTCCGGTGAGCGTGTTCCGGCCGAGATCGAGCCATTCGTGCGCAGCGGCGGCGTGGACATCGAACTGGATACGGCGCGCCCGTACGAGCGCAACGAATACGTGATCGCGCACTACGGCCATCGCCACGACCGCGACCATGACGATTGACGAAACCCTGACGACCGAGTTCGTCGCTTGACCTGAGGAGAAGGCCATGACCAGGCTGCGCAACCTCATCAATGCCGGCGCCCTGGCGGCAGCGACTGCCGTTGCGTTGCCGGTCCTGGCCGACGACACCGTGGTCGCGAATGGCGGACACCATTACGTCTACTATCGCGACCACGACATCTACTACGCGCCCGATACCGCAACGTACTTCTGGCGCGAACACGGCAAATGGCAATCCGGCCCAAGCGTGCCGCCGGATGAGCGGGCCTATGCAAGCGGCAATGGAATCGACATCGAGCTCGACACGGAGCGGCCCTACGAACGCAACGACTACGTCGTTGCGCGTTACGGCCCGACGCGTCTATCGTCGGTGGCGCCGCCCGACGCGTCGGACCGCTTCATCGGCGGCCGCACCCTGGGCAACGACGGCGGACGATCGAATGCCGAAGTGGGCAAGTATCGCTACATCTACTACGGCGATCGCGACGTCTACTACGCGCCGACGACGCGAACCTACTACTGGCTGAGCGATGGCCGCTGGCTGTCGGGCAGCGCGGTGCCGCCGGAAATCGAACCGTTTGTGCGCAGCGGCGGCGTCGAGATCGACCTGGACACGGCGCGCCCGTACGAGCGCAATGAATATGTCGTTGCGCACTACGGTCGCCGGGACAACCGCGATCGTGGCGGCCACGACGACTGAATGACCGGGAGACTTCTTCCCGTTCCGACCCATTCCTCAAGAGTTCGGCTCGCGCAAGCGGGCCTCTTTTTTTGCGTTCAGTCGCGTGCTTGCCTCATTCGAAGCCGCTGCTGAAGATGTAGCTGCTTTCAAAAGCGCCAATGTCGACGCTGGGGCCGTCGATGCGCGGCGAACCGTCCAGATCGACAGCGCTCAATCCGCCGGCAGGATCGTTGGTCCCGGCGCCGATCAGCGGCGAGGAGGCCGCGAGGCGAAAATCGCCATCGCCGACGAAGGAAGGATCGACGTGGAGCGTGCCCGTTGCGGCAACCGCCGTTCCGGTCGTGGCTTCGAGGTCGTTGTTCGCAAGCGTCGCGCCGACCTGTCCGGGTCCGGTTGCGCTCAGGTTGACGTCGAACATGCCGGCGCCGATGTGGTTGCCCCAGAAAATGTTGTTGCTCAGCTTCAGTCCGGCGAACGTCGTGAAGTCGATCGCCACGCGCGTCTGCAGCTGTGCAT
This sequence comes from Rudaea sp., assembly GCA_035606275.1. Taxonomy (GTDB): domain Bacteria; phylum Pseudomonadota; class Gammaproteobacteria; order Xanthomonadales; family Rhodanobacteraceae; genus Rudaea. The sequence goes on along the minus strand of DATNFS010000008.1, from coordinate 9,889 downwards.
CGGTCGACTGGTTGCCGCTGAACGTATTGTTGCCGACATCGATTTCATTGTTCGAATAGAGTGAGGCAGCGGCGGCGTTCGGTGAGCTGTTGTCGGCGAACAGGTTGCCGCGCACGATCAGCGAGATGCCGTCCGTCGCCGCCAGCAGCCCGCCGACCGCCTGGCTGAAGCCGTTGCCCGCAGAACTGTTGTTTCGAAAAATATTGCGTTCGACCAGGATCCTGCCGCCGCTGATCGGATTCGGATCGCCTATCTTGAGGCCGCCCGCATTGGACCCCGACGCATTGCTGCCGCTGCCGTTCTGGAAGGTCAGGCCGCTGACTTCGATGTCGCTGTCCGGTATCGCGATCGTGTTGATCGTCATGACGCCGGCAGCGTGATTGCCGTCGAGCACCGTCAGCTCGGCGTCCGCCGCCTGCACGGTGCACGCGGCATCGAGGTAGCCGCCGCGAATCGTCAGGTTGTGATGGTTCGTCACCGAAGCGATGAAACCGCCCGCGGGCGCGATGTAGGTTCCGGCCTGCACGCGGATCTCGTCCGCGTCGGTGTTGCCGGTCGACGACGACAGCGCGGACAGGGCATCGGCCAGCGCTGTCGTGCTGTCGACGCAGGCCACGTGCGTCGTCGCTGCCGCGCCGACAGGTGGCAGCGCAGCGACAAGAGCGGCAAAGAGAAGGAGCGCGATTTTCATGGAAGCGGGTCCGGGCAAGGCGCGGCTGGCCTTGGCCGCCCGCGTCAGTGGAGCCTGTTGCGGCCAAGGTTCAATCCGAATCTTGCGCAGAACGCTTTTCGCAGGCCGCGTGCGCCACGCCAGCACCCATGCGAGGGCAAGAACAAGTTCGTCATTCCGCCGAAAGCCGGACTGCGGAGGCAGGATGCCGTAGCGAACATTCGCGCAGCGAATGGCCGAAGGGCGCACGACAGGAGTCGCGTCCATCGTGATCCTGCCTCCAGCAAATCAAGCGCAAGATCAAATCAAGTGCAAGATGGACCCCGGCTTGACCAGCTCCGCTGTTCAAAGACGCCGGGGTGACGGAGGCGAAATTTGGTCGGAACCTTCCCTCTAGGCGCGCCGGCTCCCTTCGTGCGCCGCGTCGATCAATACGCCGAGGTGGTCGGGATTCACCTCCGGCGTGATGCCGTGGCCGAGGTTGAACACGTGGCCGGGATGCGCACCGAAGCTGTCGAGCGTGCGCCTGACCTCGGCGCGGATCGTGTCGGGTTGCGCGAGCAGCACAGCCGGGTCGACGTTGCCCTGCAGCGCCACGCGCGCGCCGACGCGGACGCGCGCATCGGCAAGGCTGATCGTCCAGTCCAGCCCCAGTGCGGCACAGCCGGTATCGGCCAGTGCTTCGAGATGGCCGTTTGCGCCCTTGCTGAACAGGATCAAAGGCAGCTGGCGTGCGACATTGTCGCTTTGTAGCATTTGTGCAATTTGCGCCAGATAGCGCAGCGAGAATTCGCGGAACAGGTCCGGCGGCAGCAGTCCGCCCCAGGTGTCGAACACCATCAGCGCCTGCGCGCCCGCCGCCGCCTGCGCGGCGAGATAAGCGGCAACGCTGCGCGCGACAACGTCGAGCAGGCGGTGCATCGTCGCCGGATCGTCCCATGCCAGCGCTTTGGGCCGCGCGAAGCTCGATGAGCCCTGGCCCTCGATCATGTAGCAGGCCAGCGTCCACGGACTGCCGGCGAATCCGATCAGCGGCACGCGTTCGTGCAGTTCGCCCCGGATCAGGCGCACCGCATCCATGACGTAGCGCAAGTCTGTCTCGGGATCGGGCACGCCCAGCCTTTCGATCTCGGCGCGCGTGCGCACGGTGCGCGCGAAACGCGGACCTTCGCCTTCGTTCACCGACAGGCCCAGGCCCATCGCATCGGGAATCGTCAGGATGTCGGAGAACAGGATCGCCGCATCGAGCGGGAAGCGCGTCACCGGCTGCAGCGTGACCTCGCAGGCCAGCTCGGGCGTCTTGCACAGATTGATGAAACTGCCGGCGCGGGCGCGCGTGGCGCGATATTCCGGCAGATAGCGGCCGGCCTGCCGCATGATCCAGACCGGCGTGCAGTCGACCGGCTGGCGCCGCAGGGCGCGCAAGAAGCGGTGCTCGTTCATCGATTCCTTTTCATCGTTGCCGTCGGTTGGTTTGCGCCTTGTTCGATGCGGCGTTCGGCTGCGTGCGTGGCGAGCAGCAGCTGCCGGCCGGCCGTCATTCGGCCGCGTGCCGTGCTTCCTTCTGCAGCGGCGCCACCAGCCGTGGCCAGCCGGCATTGAGCGGCGCGTCGGAAGGAAGCTCGCTGCGCGCTGCGCGCGCGGCTTCTACGCTGTCGAATGTTCCCCACACCAGCAGCCACCAGTCGGCACCGTCGCGCAGCAGATGCAGTTCGTAAAGCTGCCCGCGCGCCAGATGCAGTGACGCGCGCAGCGCGTCGAGATCGGACTTGTTCGCAGCATGGGCCAGTTCGACGATGTAGACGGAGCCGGGCAGGGCAAGGAAATCGGAGCCTGCGCCGGTTTTGGCCACGCTGGCCGCAGGCATTGCAGGGCCCGTTGTCGCGTGCGCCGGCTCCGGCGCGGCGGCAACCGGCGCACTCGCTGACGATGGTGCCGCAGCGGGCGTGCTTTCAGCTGTCGCCGGCAGCGGAGCTTCGGCAGCGTGTGACGGTGACGGAGGCGCAGAATTTTTTTCGACTTTTGCCGGTTCGTGCGCCGCGACAGGTTGCGTCGGCGGCACTTCGATTGCCGGCGGCGTGACCGCCGCTGTCGGGGCGATGTTCGCCCGGTCCGGCTCGGCCGCAGGAGGCGGCGCGGCGGCCGGCACGGGCGCCGGCGCGGTTGGTTGTCGTGCACGGGCGTCCGGCTCCGGCGCCGCCTTCATCGCTGCAGCCGGCGCAGGCTCCTGACGCTGCGCTTCGGGTGGGGCGGCGGGCCGCGCCGCGGAAGGCGCGGCGGCGCCCGGTGCACGAAGATACGTCGGCAGTCCGGAGCTTCTCGCCGCAGGCGCCGACGACGTGGCCGTATCGGCACGCGGCTGCGATGGTCTCGCGCTGCCGGCCTGCGGCGCGGCGGCGGTCGGAGCAGCAGATGAAGACAATTCCTGCGGAGCAGGTTCCGATGGCGGAGCCTCCGGTGGCACGGGCCGGGCACCCGGCGCAGCGGCGGCGTCCTTCGACGCAGCTTCGCGGCAGTCCCAGCCTTTGCGATCCGCGGTCGGCAGACAGTTGTATTTCTTGCCCGGTTCGAACGTCTCGACCTTGCCGTATTGCGGCTCGGCCGCCCGCGTGCTGCCGACGATCAGCAGGGCGGCCGCGAGCAGGCGGCGCGCCGCGTCAGCCGACTGCATAGGGCGACTCCATCCCCTGGCTGAACATGACGTGGTAGCCGCGCCGCACCTGCACATCGCGCGCGTGCTCGAACGCGAGCAGGGCATCGTCGCGCTCGAGATACAGGTCGCGTTTCACGCTGACGCGGCCGCCCTGCTGGCCCCATTCGCGCGTCAGCGTCCAGCCGCCGAGCAGATCCTGCTGCAGTGCGATCTGGTAATACTTCGGCGCCTCGGCCGCGACGGGTTTGGTCTGCATGAAAACGCGCATGCCGGTATTGTACAGGGCCGAGGGCCAAGGGCTGAGGGCGGTGAACGGTGTCGCAGACCCGGGTGGGTGGCGCGAACCGCAATTTGTACTCGTGCCGCACGACGGAAGGCTGAACACGGCAAACCGGAAGAGCGGGCCACACAACGCGTTCGATGCCTTCCAGCCTCAGCCCGCAGCCGTCAGCCCTTCCTCCAGCACTTCGCGCACCGCCGTCCCGTCGACATCCGCGACGAGCTCGGTCCGGCCGATGGCACGCCACAGGATCAGGCGCAAGCGGCCGCTGAGGTTCTTCTTGTCCAGACGCATCAGGTCGAACACCCGTCGCACATCGGTGCCGGCCGGCATGGTCGTGGGCAGGCCGCAGCGCTGCAGCAGCGCCTGCAGCCGTGCTGCATCGTCGTCGCCGGCCAGGCGCAGCCTTGCCGACAGGCGCGCGGCCAGCAGCATGCCGATCGCGATCGCCTCGCCGTGCAGCAGCGTACCGTAACCGGCTGCGGTTTCCAGCGCGTGGCCGAAGGTGTGGCCGAAATTGAGCAGCGCGCGTTCGCCCTGTTCGGTTTCGTCGCGCGCGACGATGCCGGCCTTGGCCGCGCAGCTCGACTCGATCGCGGTCGACAACGCCTGCGGATCGCGTGCGAGCAGGGCATCGGCGTTTGTTTCGAGCCAGGCGAAAAATCCGGCATCGCCCAGCGCGCCGTATTTGACGACTTCGGCCAGACCCGAGCGCAGTTCGCGCGCCGGCAGGGTCCCGAGCGTGTCGGTGTCGATGACGACGGCGCGCGGTTGATGAAACGCGCCGACCAGGTTCTTGCCCTGCGGCAGGTCGACGGCGGTCTTGCCGCCGACGGATGAGTCGACCATCGCCAGCAACGTGGTCGGCATCTGCACGACGGCGATGCCGCGCATCCAGCAGGCCGCGGCGAAGCCCGCCATGTCGCCGATCACGCCGCCGCCTAGCGCGATGATGGTGGCGTCGCGGCTGGCGCCCATGGCTGCCAGTGCGTCGAAGATCGCCGTGCACGAGGCGAGTGTCTTGTGGGCTTCGCCGGGTGGAAAAATCCGGTGCGCCAGTTGCGCGGACGGCAGGCCGGCGCAGACGCGCGGGGCATACAGCGGCGCGACATTCTCGTCGCTGACCACAAGCACATGCCGGCCGCCGATCGCGTCGCGCCAGCATGCGGCATTGTCGAGCAGGCCGGCGCCGATCCAGATCGGGTAGCCGCGCGTACCCAGATCCACGCGCAACCGGCGTACTGCGTTCATGCCGCAAACTCCGATGCATCGCCGCGTTGCCAGACATGCATCAGTTCGGACGCGAGCTGTCGGGCCATCAGCGAGGCGTTGCGGTGATGGCTGGCCGGGATGGTCATGTCGGCGACCTCCAGATAGAGCGGGTTGCGGATCTCGGCCAGCGAACGCAGGCGCTCGCGCCGGTCCGGCGCGGCCAGCAGCGGGCGCTTGCGGTCCCGTGCCAGGCGCGCCAGCTGGTCCTCGAGCGTCGTCTCCAGATACACCACGAACCCGCGCTCGCGCAGCGTGCGACGGTTTTCCTCGAGCAGCACGGCACCGCCGCCGGTTGCCAGCACGACACCCGAACGCGCCGCGAACTCGGCCAGCACCGCCTGCTCGCGCTGGCGGAAGCCGGTCTCGCCCTCCAGATCGAAGATCAGAGGGATCGTGGCACCGGTATGCAACTCGATCTCATGGTCCAGATCGAAGAACGGCAGGCCGAGCAGCTCGGCTACGCGTCGGCCGATCGTCGTCTTGCCGGCGCCCATCGGTCCGACGAAGAACAGGTTCGGTGCGGGATTCATGCGGGAATGCTAGCAGAGCGGGGACTGGAGATTGGGGACTGGAGATCGGGGATCGGATCGGGGATGCGCGGATCGCCTCGGTCATGGGCGTCCTTGAGCGCAACGTCGAGATGCCCTGGCTTGCGCGTTGCGGCTGCGGAACTTACGCTGCCGCCAAGCCCCGATCTCTGATCCCCGATCTCTGCCTCGACATGTTGCGCTTCATCGCCCTGTTCGCTGCCTGCCTGGCAATCCTGTTCACGGCAGAATTGCTCCAGCCGGTGCAGGCCCATCTGATCGTGCCCTTCACGACGGGGCTGGCGCACGCCAGCGTCTGGCTGATGCGCCTGTTCGATCCGGCGGTCGTGGCGCAGGGCGACGAGATCGTCGATGCGCTGCACGGCGGCGGCATCAAGATCGTCGCGGGTTGCAACGGCGTCGAGGCGGTGTTGATCCTGCTCAGCGCTGTACTGGCGTTCCCGGCGCCGTGGAAGCACAAGGCCATCGGCATGCTGCTGGGGTTCATCGCGATCCAGGCCCTGAACCTGGTCCGCATCATCAGCCTGTATTACCTGCAACGCTGGAATACGGTGTGGTTCGAGTGGTTTCACCTGTACCTGTGGCAGGCACTGATCATCCTGGATGCGCTGGTGTTCTGGCTCATCTGGCTGCGCTGGCTGCCGGCAAGGCGCGACGATCCGGCCGCCGCGACGCCGGCCTGAGCGTGCGCTGCTAGACTTCCGTATCCGGTCGATACAGGCGTACGCCGACGGCATCGGACTATCGACGACGGCATCGCGCCGCCGTCCCACCACCCAAGCACGCGGAGGCAAGTCATGAGTATCGCCAAGGTCATCGAAATCAGTTCATCGTCGCCGAAAGGCATCGAGCACGCGATCCAGGATGGGTTGAAGCGCGCTTCGAAGACGATCAACAACATCAAGGGCGCCTGGGTCAACGACATCAAGGTCATCACCGATGCCTCCGGCAAGGTCACCGACTGGCGCGTGAACATGCGCATCAATTTCGTGCTCGACTGATCCGGCCGGGTACGCACTGCCGCGCTCGTCGACTCGAGCGCGACCCGGATCAGGTCGGGGGCAGGCTCTGCCTTCGCTCGCCGCGTCTGGACGGGCTCGGACACCTCTGCGTGGGCCGCGCCCTGCCTCATTGATTTCAACCAGCACAAGGAACCGGTAAATGGCATCTGTTTCCACAGCAATGGTCACGACCACGCTCGACATCCCCGGCCAGAAGATCGTGCGCAATCTCGGCGTCGTGCGCGGCATCGTCGTGCGTTCGCGCAGCATCGTCGGCAACATCGGCGCGGCGCTGCAAAGCCTCGTCGGCGGCAACATCACGCTGTACACCGAGTTGTGCGAGAAGGCGCGCGACGACGCGTTCAAGCTGATGCTGCAGCATGCCGCCGAGCACGGCGCCAATGCGGTCGTCGGCATGCGCTACGATGCCAATGAAGTTGCCGACGGCATCACCGAGGTTCTGGCCTACGGCACCGCCGTTGTCGTTCAGCCAGCCTAGCAAGCTGGTGGCAGGTTCCCTTGCTTGGCTGTCTGCTCGCATTTCCTGGCAGAGCTTGCGCGCCGCTTCGCCGCGCGGGTCACTTTTTGGGATGACTGCGGGCATCCTGCCCTTCGCCGCCGCGCGGCCAGCTCGCTGTTCGCGCCGCTCCTGCGGCGCAGTGCCCAAAAGCAGGCTAGAGGCCACGCACCGGACGCAGTGGTCCGCTTCGCATCCTGCGAATCGAACTGCTCGGCGTGACGGGGTTGCTCGGACAGTACATCCGTGTACTGCTTCGCAATCGCGGCGATCCGTCGCCGCAACCCTGCGGGCTTTCTCCCGCCACGCCCGCGATGCCTGGCACCGCGAACGGCGCCGTTGATCCCCGAATCCGTGCATCCCTGCGCTGCGTGGGGGGAAACTCGGCCTTTGGTTCCGATCAAGACGGCCTTTGCGCGACAAGGCGCCGCACGCGCCGATCCGGACCCAGCACGATGCACAAATCGGCGATCGCAGGCAGTGTGCGCAGCGCCTGACGGCTCAGGCGTTCGTAATACATCAGAAAGCGACGCAGTGCCGCCGGCGACATTGCCCGCGGCGCTTTGCGGGCGCGCAACGCCTGCTCCTGCTCGTCGCGCCAGCGTTTGACGACGTCGTAGCCCGGCGCCTGCAGCATGACCAGTCGATCCAGGCGTCGCCACAGCGGGACGTAGGAGAGCGACAGTTGCGCATTGACCCAGCCGCGCCAGCGCGCATCGTGGTCATGGTCGCGCTCGAGGCAATTGAGCGGCCGGCGCAGCGCGGAAGGCGGCTGCGGCGGCACGCCGACGCACCAGCCTTCGAGAATCAGCAGATCGGGCCGCGCCGCCACGCGGCGCCAGCGCGATGGCGGCAGGCGCGTGTCGCGGCCCTTGTCGAAGCTTGGTATGCGCGCCGGTCGAGCCGGCCGTGCGGCGCGCAGCGCATCGAGCGTGTCGAGCAGCAGATCGACGTCGTGCGTGCCGGGCACGCCGCGGGTCGCGAGCAGCGGATGCACGTCGCGCGCAAGGCGCAGGCGTGCGCCCCGGCCGAGATAGAAGTCGTCGAGCGACAGCGCGAGCGCCTCGATGCGCCGGTGTCGGGCAGCGGCCACCAGCTGCGCGGCCAGCGTGCTCTTGCCGCTGCCCTGCAGGCCGGACAATCCGACCAGCAACGGCCGGCGGTGCGCGCCGGGCGCTGCCAGCCCGAGCACGGCCGCCACCACGGCGTCGGCATAGCCGCCTCGCGTGATAGCATCATCGCGCATTGTTCTTGCCTCTTCGGCCATGGCAGCGAACCAACTTTATCAGGAAGCCATCGCGACGATCCGCGCGCTGCTCGACGAGGCGACGCGCGGCGGCGAAGCCGAGCCGACCGCGATGACGCTGGCGACAGCCGATGCGGCAGGACGCGTATCGGCGCGCATCGTGCTGCTCAAGGGCGTCGAGGAACGCGGCGTCCTGTTCGTCACCAACTACGACAGCGCGAAGGCGGCGCAACTTGCCGCGCATCCGCAGGCGGCGCTGTGCCTGCTGTGGAAGACGTTGCGCGACGGCATCCAGGTGCGCATCGAGGGTGCGGTCGAAAAAGTCGACGCGGCGGAGTCCGACGCCTACTTCGCCAGCCGCGCGCGCGCCAGCCAGATCGGCGCCTGGGCATCGCACCAGTCGCAGACGCTCCCGGCACGGGCCGAACTCGAGGCGCGCGTCGCCCAATTCGAGCGCCGCTTCGACGGCACGGTCGTGACGCGGCCGCCGAACTGGGGCGGTTACCGGCTGGTGCCGGACATGATCGAGATCTGGTACGGCCAGCGTGCGCGCCTGCACGACCGCGTGCGCTACGAGGCGGCGGATGGCACCTGGACGAAGCGCCTGCTCTATCCGTGACCGTGGACCGGACGATCCGCAAAGCGCTCCCTTCCGAAACCGCGAACCGGATCGGCGCGTCGTCGTGACGCGCGCGGTCGGCCCGCAACGCATCGTCTGCCTGACCGAAGAGCCGACCGAAGTGCTGTATGCGATCGGCGCGCAGGATCGCATCGTCGGCATCTCCGGCTTCACCGTGCGGCCGGCACGGGCGCGCCGCGAAAAACCGAAGGTCTCGGCGTTCACCAGCGCGAAGATCGGCGAGATCCTGAAACTCGAGCCGGACTTCGTCGTCGGTTTTTCCGACATCCAGGCCGATATCGCGCGCGAGCTTATCGCGGCCGGCATCGAGGTCTGGATCAGCAACCATCGATCGGTCGCCGGGATCCTCGACTACATGCGCCGCCTCGGCGCGCTGGTCGGCGCGGCGGAAGCGGCCGATGCACTGGCGCGCCGGGCCGAGGAACATATTGCACAAGTGGAAAAAGCGGCCTCGCGGCTCGGACGGCGGCCGCGGGTCTACTTCGAGGAATGGGACGAGCCGATGATCAGCGGCATCCACTGGGTCGCCGAGCTGATCCGCAGCGCCGGCGGCGACGACGTGTTTCCGGAACGCGCGGCGCAGTCGCTCGCGCGGCACCGGATCGTTGCCGATGGCAGCGAAGTCATCAGCCGGGCGCCGGACATCATCATCGGCTCGTGGTGCGGCAAGAAGTTCCGCCCCGGGCGCGTCGCGGCGCGGCCGGGCTGGGCGGAAATTCCGGCCGTGCGCGACGGCCAGCTGCACGAGGTCAAGTCGCCGCTCATCCTGCAACCGGGACCGGCGGCGCTGTTCGACGGTCTGGATGCGCTGCACCGGATCATCGCGGCGTGGGCCGCGCCGCACGGGCAAGCATCGGCGGGCGGCGCGGCTGCGACCCGCTGAGGCGCCGTTGATGCCGGCCCGGGCTCCCTGCCGGCCGATTCCTTGTAGCCGGCGGCGGATGCGCGAGGCCGCGGCGGCCGTCTTCTCCCGGCGATCCGGGCATGGCGCACGGGGCGGCCGAACTTCGTTCCCCGTATTGCGGCTGCGGCGGGCTGGCAGAGCTGTACGATCAGCAAGGA
>DATNFS010000007.1:0-4560 GCA_035606275.1 Rudaea sp. | reverse complement strand
TCGAAGCATTCGTGCGGATCCTCGGGAAACAGCAGCACATGCTTCGTGTCGCCGTGCGACGCATAGGCGCATGCCAGCACGTCGGATTGCTGCGTCCGTGTCGGCATGCCGGTCGACGGGCCGCCGCGCTGCACGTCGATGATCGTGACCGGGATCTCGGCGAAATAGGCCAGGCCGATGAATTCGTTCATCAGCGATATGCCGGGGCCCGATGTCGTCGTGAACGCGCGCGCGCCGTTCCAGCCGGCGCCCACGCACATGCCGATCGATGCGATTTCGTCCTCGGCCTGCACGATCGCGAAGTTGTTGCGGCCACTCTCGGGGTCGACGCGGTACTTCATGCAGTATTTCTGGAACGCCTCGGCCAGCGACGACGACGGCGTGATCGGATACCACGCGCAGACCGTCGCGCCGCCGTAGACGCAGCCGAGCGCCGCGGCGACGTTGCCGTCGACGAAGATCCTGTCGCCGACGTTGTCCGCGCGGCGCACGCGCAGACCGATCGGCGCGATGTGCTGCTTCGCGTGGTCACGCCCGAGGTGCAGCGCCTGCACATTCGAGTCGAGCAGTCTCTCCTTGCCCTTGTACTGATCGGCGAACAGTTTTTCGATTTCGCCCGGATCGATGTCGAGCAGCACCGACAGTGCGCCGAGGTACATGATGTTCTTGAACAGCTGGCGCTGGCGCGCATCGGCGTACGTGCGGTTGCAGATGGCCGTCAGCGGCATGCCGATCGCGTTGACGTCGTCGCGGAATTTCGACGGCGGCAGCGGCCGGGTCGAGTCGTAAAAGATGTAGCCGCCCGCTTCGATTTCCTTGAGGTCGGCGTCCCAGGTCTGCGGGTTCATCGCGACCATCAGGTCCACTCCGCCGCGGCGGCCGAGCCAGCCGCGCTCGTTGACGCGCACTTCGTACCAGGTCGGCAGACCCTGGATATTCGACGGAAAAATGTTGCGCGGACTGACCGGCACGCCCATGCGCAGGATCGCGCGCGCGAACAACTCGTTGGCCGACGCCGAGCCCGAGCCGTTGACGTTGGCGAACTTGACGACAAAATCGTTGATGGCTTCGATCGGTTTCATGCGCCGACTCCGTGCCGCGACGTCTCGCCCCCTGGTGCCACGGGCACGCGCGGGAGAGAAGGCTTCGATACGTCCGGCCTCGCAACCGGCGATCGCGCAATCGCGCCGGCGGCCGCTAGCATTTTCATGCGGCCTCCCGCTTGGCATGCTTGTGACACCCGGGCCCCGCATGCGTCATCTCGAGCAGGAACTTGCGCATGTCCCAGGCGCCGGTCGGGCAACGCTCGGCGCAAAGGCCGCAGTGCAGGCAGACGTCCTCGTCTTTCACCATGACCCTGCCCGTCTTCAGCAAATCCGAGACATACAACGCCTGCGTCAGGTTCAGCGCCGGCGCGGTCAGGTGGTTGCGCAGCGCCGGCTCCTCGTCATTGCCGGTGAAACTGATGCAATCCATCGGGCAGATGTCGACACAAGCGTCGCATTCGATGCAGACGTCCTTCGTGAACACGGTCTGCACGTCGCAGTTGAGGCAGCGCTGCGCCTCGTTGAACGCGGTCTGCGCATCGAAGCCCAGTTCGACCTCGATCTTTATGCTTTTCAGCGTCTTTTCCTTTTCACGCCACGGCACGGCATTGCGCAGGTCGTTGGAGATGTCGTTGTCGTAGCTCCACTCGTGGATGCCCATCTTCTGCGAGATCAGGCTGACACCCGGCTCCGGCCGCTCGTGCACGTTCTCGCCCGACAGCAGCTTGTCGATCGACACCGCGGCGTCGTGGCCATGGGCGACGGCCCAGATGATGTTCTTCGGCCCGAACGCCGCGTCGCCGCCGAAAAACACGCGCGGATGGCTCGACTGCATCGTGACCTTGTCGACGACCGGCATGTCCCATTCGCCGAATTCGATGCCGGCGTCGCGTTCGATCCACGGAAACGCATTTTCCTGCCCGACCGCGATCAGCACGTCGTCGCATTCCACGAACGGGTCCGGTTCACCGGTGGGCACGAGCTGGCGACGGCCCTTCGCATCGCGCTCGGCGCGTACCTTTTCGAACGTCATGCCGACCAGCTTGCCGTCGCGATGTTCGAACGTCTTGGGCACCATGTAGTTGAGGATCGGAATACCCTCGTGCATGGCATCCTCTTTTTCCCACGGCGACGCCTTCATTTCCTCGAAACCCGAGCGCACGATGACCTTGACGTCTTCGCCGCCGAGCCGGCGCGACGAGCGGCAGCAGTCCATCGCGGTGTTGCCGCCGCCGAGCACGATGACGCGCCTGCCGATCGACTTGATATGCTCGAAGTACACCGAGGCAAGCCAGTCGAGCCCGATATGGATGTTCGCGCCGGCTTCGCGCCGCCCGGGAATTTCCAGGTCGCGCCCGCGCGGAGCGCCGCTGCCGACGAAGATCGCGTCGAAGTCCTGCGCCAGCAACGCCTTCATCGAATCGATGCGCGTATTGCCGAGGAATTCCACGCCAAGATCGAGGATGTAGCCGACCTCCTCGTCGATCACTTCCTCGGGCAGGCGGAAGCGCGGCACCTGCGTACGCATGAAACCGCCGCCTTTCTTCTCGGCCTCGAACACCGTGACGTGATAGCCGAGCGGCGCCAGGTCGCGCGCCACGGTCAGCGAGGCCGGCCCGGCACCCACACAGGCGATGTGCCGGCCGTTTCTGCGCGGTGCCGCCTTCGGCATGCGTGCGCGCACCGCCTCGACGTCCTTGTTGTCGGCGGCGACGCGCTTGAGCCGGCAGATCGCGACCGGCTCGGGCTTGGCCTTGCCGGCAGCCGCGGCATTGTTCTCTTCGACCCGGCCGCGCCGGCACGCCGGTTCGCAGGGACGGTCGCAGGTGCGTCCCAGGATTCCGGGAAATACGTTGGACTTCCAGTTGACGAGGTACGCGTCGGAGTAGCGTCCGGCGGCGATCAGGCGAATGTATTCGGGGACCGGGGTGTGTGCGGGGCAAGCCCACTGGCAATCGACGACTTTGTGGAAATAGTCGGGAACGCGAATATCGGTAGGCTTCACCAATTCCTCCACGACGGCTGCGGCAGCCTGCGCGAGCCAGTCTACTCGCGCGGCGGGTGGGTGAGAAGCCAAGTTGGCGAAGATCCTTGCACGCGCGACAACGGCATGGCGACGCCCGCATGCAATCCAAACGTGCGCACGATCACATCGCGAGCCGGCTTTGGCCGCGGCGCGGTTGTTATCCGCCTCGCTGCACCGCACAATGATGGACGGACGGCCTTCGGCCGCCGCTGAACCGGAGTAGCGATGCTGTATCACTTGCATGAATTCAATCGCGCCATGCTCAACCCGCTGGTGGCCTGGTCCGAGGCGGGCGCACGGATGTTCTCCGGCACCGACAACTGGGTATCGCGCCTGCCGGGGGCCGACCGTGTCGCCGCCAACTATGAACTGCTGTACCGTCTGGGCAAGGATTACGAGAAACCGGCGTTCGACATCGGCACCGTTCAGGCGCACGGGGAGAAAGTACCGATCGTCGAACAGGTCGCACTGGGCAAGCCGTTTTGCAACCTCGTTCGCTTCAAGCGCTTCAGCGACGGCCTCGATACGCTCAAGAGCCTGAAGAACGATCCGTCCGTGCTGGTCGTCGCGCCGCTGTCAGGCCACCACTCGACGCTGTTGCGCGACACCGTGCGCACGCTGCTGCAGGACCACAAGGTCTACATCACCGACTGGATCGACGCGCGCATGGTGCCGCTCGCCGCGGGGCCTTTCCACCTGGATGACTATGTCGCCTACATCCAGGAGTTCATCCGCCACATCGGGGCGACCAAGCTGCACGTGATCAGCGTGTGCCAGCCGACCGTGCCGGTGCTGGCCGCAATCTCGTTGATGGCCTCCAAGCGCGAAGCCACGCCGCTTACGATGACGATGATGGGCGGTCCGATCGACACGCGCGTTTCGCCGACCAAGGTCAACGACCTGGCAACGACCCAGGCGCTGTCGTGGTTCGAAACCAACGTGATCCATGACGTGACGCCGAATTACCCCGGCGCCGGCCGGCGCGTGTATCCGGGCTTCCTGCAGCACGCCGGATTCGTCGCGATGAATCCGAGCCGCCACTTCCAGTCGCACTGGGACTTCTACCAGGACCTGTTGCGCGGCGATCTCGAGGACGCCGAGTCGCATCGCAGGTTTTACGACGAGTACAACGCCGTGCTCGACATGCCGGCCGAATACTACCTCGACACGGTTCGCACGGTTTTCCAGGAACATGCCCTGCCGCGCGGCACGTGGCACGTGCGCGGACAGCGCGTGGCGCCCGAAGACATCCGCAAGACCGCCCTGTTCACGATCGAGGGCGAACTCGACGATATCTCCGGCCTCGGCCAGACCGAAGCCGCGCAAGGGCTGTGCACCGGCATCAAGGCGGGCGACAAGCGCCACTTGACGGTCAAGGGCGCCGGCCACTACGGCATCTTCAGCGGCCGCCGCTGGCGCGAGGTCGTCTACCCCGAAGTGCGCGAATTCATCCGCAAGCACGCCGGCGGCAAGCCGAAAACATCCGCG
>DATNFS010000006.1:0-37392 GCA_035606275.1 Rudaea sp. | reverse complement strand
CGCAGCAGGCCGACAAGCCTGTCGATGCCAAGCCTGCCAACGGAGCGACGAAATGATGAGCGACGAAGTGACCAGGTCCTCGCATCGCCTTGCCAGCCGGGCTGCCGCGATGCTGTTGTCCGCCGCCGGCGTGTGCCTGGCGGCGCACGCCGCGAACACCGCGACCGACGTCTTGCCGGAACCGGGTCCCGAACGCAAGGTCAGCATTCCGGCCGTGCACGACGCGACGCTGCCGAACGGCCTGCGCGTGGTCGTCGTCAATCGTGCAGTGACGCCGCTGGTCAGCGTGGCGCTGTACCTGCGTTCGGGCGCGGAGGTCGATCCGCCGCAACTTGCCGGCCTGACCGACCTGACCGCCGGTTTGCTCGACAAGGGCACCACGACGCGCACCGCGCCGCAGATCGCCGAGGCCGCCGATGCGCTCGGCGGCTCGCTCGGCACCGGCGCCGGCTTCGATGTCTCGCAGGCATCGATCAGCGTGACGACGCCGAAGCTCGGCGCCGCACTCGACCTGCTCGCCGACGTGGTGCGTCATCCGACGTTCGCGCAGGAGGAGATCGATCGCGAACGCAAGCAGATGCTCGACGACCTTCGGCTTGCGCTGAGCCAGCCCGGCAGCGTCGCGCGCCTGGTTGCGGCACGTGCGATCTACGGCGATGGTGCCTATGGCCATTCGGCCGGCGGCACGCGCAAGTCGCTGCCGCGCATCCAGCGCGCCGACATCGTCAGGCTGCACGACACCTACTATCGTCCCGACAACGCCGTGCTCGTGTTCGCCGGCGACGTCGATCTGGAGCATGCCGTGCAGACGGCCACCTCGGCCTTCGGCGACTGGAAAGCGCCGGCCACGCCGCTGCCGCAGGCGCCCGCCGGACTCGGCAAGAGCGCGCTCGCCGCCGATGTCATCGTCGACATTCCGGGCACCGGCCAGGCCGCTGTCAGCGCCGTGCATCGCGGCATCGCGCGCGCCGACAAGGACTACTACGCCGGCATCGTCACCAATGCCGTGCTCGGCGGATCGTATTCGGCGCGGCTCAACGAGGAAATCCGCATCAAGCGCGGCCTGAGCTACGGCGCCGGCAGTGCCCTGGATGCGCGTCGCCAGGCCGGCTCGTTCGGCGGCAGCGCGCAGACCAAGAATCCGTCGGCGGTCGAGGTCGTCGGTCTGCTGCTGGGCGAATTCGAGCGCCTCGCCATGACGCCGCCGGACGCAGACGAACTGGCCGCGCGCAAGGCGACGCTGAGCGGCAATTTCGGCTTCAGCCTCGAGACGACGCGCGGTCTGCTCGGTGAAGTTGCCGGACTCGCACTGTACGGGCTGCCGCTGGACGAGCTGGCGCATTACCTCGATCGGATACAGGCGATCAGCGCCGAGCAGGTGCGCGACTTCGCCAAGGCCCATCTGGGCAAGGACGGCACCCGGGTGATCGTCGCGGGCGATGCGAAGCAGTTCGCCGACGCGCTGGCCAAGGCCTACCCGAAAGTCGAGCGCCTCGACGCGGCAACGCTCGATCTGGACAGCCCGACGCTGAGGCCGGCTTCGACGAAGAAGTGACGCGCGGCGCGCGGCGGCATCGTGCGCGCCGGGCGTCACGTGCGTTTTCGCGGGTTTCCATCTCGACGGATGGCCGCCTGGACCGGGATGTCGCGGCAAGCGGGCGTCGTCCATGCTGCGCTGCGGTCGAGCATCTGCTCTAGCGCGAGCCCTTAGCCTGCGGCGACAATCCTTCGACGTACGTCAATGACCTACGACACCATTATCGTCGGCGCAGGTTCGGCCGGTTGCGTGCTGGCGAACCGCCTGAGCGTCGACCCGGGCCGGCGCGTGCTGCTGCTGGAAGCCGGACCGCGCGACTGGCACCCGTTCATCCACATGCCGGCCGGAATTGCCAAACTGGTCGGCAAGAAAGGCATCAATTGGGATTATTACACCGAGCCCGAGCCGCACCTGGACAACCGCCGCCTGTGGTGGCCGCGCGGGCGCGTGCTCGGCGGATCGAGCTCGATCAATGCCATGTGCTACATCCGCGGCGTGCCGGACGACTACGACGAGTGGGCACGCGCAAGCGGCGATGCGCGCTGGTCGTGGCCGCACGTGCTGCCGTACTTCAAGCGTGCCGAAGGCAATACGCGCGGCGACGACGAGCTGCATTCGGCGCACGGGCCGCTCGGCGTCCAGGACCTGCGCTGTCACAACCGGCTGTCGCAGGCCTTCATCGACGCGGCGCTCGCCGCCGGGCACGCTGCCAACGATGACTTCAACGGCAGCCGGCAGGCAGGCTTCGGCTTTTATCAGGTTACGCAACGAAACAGCGCGCGCTGCTCGGCCGCGACGGCCTACCTGCAGGTCGCGCGCGATCGCGCCAATCTGCATGTGCTCACCGGCGCCGCGGCACAGCGCGTGATCGTTTCCGGCGCTCGCGCCAGCGGCGTCGACTACCGGCATCGCGGCAGCATCGCGCGGGCCGAGGCGGGCGAGGTCGTGCTTTGCGGCGGCGCGATCAACTCGCCGCAGCTGCTGATGCTGTCGGGCATCGGGCCGGCCGACCACCTGCGCGAGCATGGCATCGAGGTGGCGCTCGACCTGCCCGGCGTCGGCGCGAACCTGCAGGATCATCTGGACATCTGCACGCTGCAGCGCTCGACCCAGCCGGTGACCTACGATCGGCTCAGCGATCTGGCGGTCGCGTGGAAATACTTCACGCGCCGCGACGGACCCGGCACATCGAACGTTGCCGAAGCCGGCGGCTTCGTGCGCACGCGCCTGGCTGTCGATGCGCGTTGCGACATGCAACTGCATTTCGTGCCGGCGCTGCTCGACGATCACGGACGCAACCGCCTGCCGGGCTACGGCTACACCTTGCACGCCTGCGCGCTGCGCCCGCGCAGCCGCGGCGCGATCCGTCTGAGGTCGGCGAATCCTGCCGACAAGGCGGCGATCTTCGCCAACTATCTCAGCGACGCCGAAGGCTACGACCTGCGCATGCTGCTCGAAGGGATCAAGCTGTCGCGCGAAATCCTGGGGGCGGCGCCGTTCGAGGCATACCGCGGGCCGGAGCTTTTCCCCGGATCCGACCTGCGCAGCGAGCGCGACCTCATCGCCTTCATCCGGCACAAGGCCGAGACGATCTACCACCCGGTCGGCACGTGCCGCATGGGCCGCGATGCGCAGGCTGTCGTCGATGCCGAGTTGCGCGTGCACGGCGCAGCCGGGCTGCGCGTGGTCGACGCATCGGTCATGCCGTGTCTGCCGGGCGGCAACACCAACGCACCGACGATCATGATTGCCGAGCAGGCAGCGGATTTCATCACGCGCGCCTGAACGGCGAGTATCAGCCGATCAATACGGCCGGTTGCCGTCGATTCCCGGTTGCGAGTATTCGCAGGCGATGAAATACCAGTGCGCCGAATCGGCGAACGGCGAATTCTGCGTGCAGAACGTGCGCGCGCAGCCGACCTGCGTCGTCGTGTTCCAGACCACCTGGGTGTAGTCGTTGCACGTGCCGGTGCCGTCGGGCGGCGCCGGCTCGGTGCACTTGTTGTTGCTGATCGAATAGTACGGTTCTTCCGCCAGCCATGCTGCAACGGCATCGACGAAGTTGTTGGCCGAATCGTTCGAGCGTATCGCCTGGAGATTCTGGCCGTAGGGCGAAACGTTGATGGCGTTGTACAGGCAGCTGTTGGTGAACGTCTGCGCGACGGTCGCTATGGCGGGACTCCAGCTCAGGGTACCCAGCGGCGGGCTGGCCGCGGGATCGACGGTCTTGCGCGCGCAGTTGTGCAGCGACAATGCCGCGAGCGCCTGTGCGTTGGTCGTGCCGGGATCCTCGAAACCGCCATCGACGAAAATGCAATCGAGAAAATCGGCGTGTGCGCACTGCGCGGCCAGCGTGAACAACAGGAGCAGTAGTACCGATGCCATGCGCGTCATGATTTCCTCCGGAGAGCGGACACGCGATTATCGTGCAGAAATCGTTAGCGCGCCGACAAGAAAATATCGCATCGAAAGCCTGTTGCACCGGCATTCATTCACATGAACATTCTGGCACGCGATATTCAGTTTGCGGGCGCGCGACGTGCATGCGCCCGCGCCGCACATGGCGCCGGCTGTGAAACACCTTGCTTGCGGTTGCGCTTCAGTACGGCCGCCCGCCATCATTGCCGGCAGGCGCATAGTCGCAGACGACAAAGTACCAATTTGGAAATTTGCTGCCGAACGGGGTGTTCTGCGTGCAATAGCTCAAGCCGCAGCCGACCTGCGTCGTGCTGGCCCAGACTGTCTGCGTGTAGTGGCCGCAGGTACCCGGCGGCGACGGCGCCGAGCAGGTATTGGCGGCGTAGTTGTAGTACGGCTGTTCGCTCAGCCAGGCGTTCACCGCATCGCGCATCGTCGGCGTAAAGCCGGCGGCGGCGTAGATGTTCTCGCCGTAGCCGGCACGCCCGCTGTGCGCGTACACGCACGCGCTGGAGTACGTCTGCGCGAGCGCGGCAATTGCCGCGCTCCAGCCGAGCGGCTCGATCGGCGCGGCTGCCGCGGGCAGCACGGTCTTGCGCGCGCAGTTGTGCAGGCGCAGGGCCGCGAGCGGCTGGGAGTCGGTCGTTCCACTCGCCTCGAAGCCGTCATTGAACACGCAGTCGAGGAAGACCGCGTGCGCGCCGGTCGCGGCGAACAGACACGACAGCGCCGCAAGCAGACCGGCAATGCGCAACATCAGGACGAAACCTTGCTGGAGGGGCGGCGCATTATCGCCGGCGCGCGTTAGCTGCGCGAGATGAAAGCGTGCACGCCGCGTTGTGCCGCGGCGGCAGCCCTACGCCGCCTGGTTGAACATCGGCGGCAGCGGACAATGCAGCGCCGCGCAGATCGTGCGCAGCAGTTCGGATTCGGTGACCGTGATGACGCCGTCGGCACCGATCGCCTGCGCCAGGCCGCGCACGACGAGTTCCTTGCCGGCCGGCGACAGCAGGTCGAGCTTGGGCAGCGCGCGGTCCATCGCCGCCGCCCAGTCGAGCGGGGGTGCGTAGACCGGAATCGCGTCGGGCAACACCTCATGCATGCCCAGCAGGTAGGCGCGCTGCGCGTCGGCGGCATCGTCGCTGCCATGCTGCGCGACGACCGAGAAGGTGTCGGCAAGCTCGGCGGCGACCGCAGGCAGCCTGCTGGAGCCGCTCGGCCGCGCCTTCGACGGATCGAGCGCGTCGACCACCTGCACCGCGATCAGCTTGCCCAGGCAATATTCATCGAGCTCGACCTTGCCGTCGGCCTGGATCACCTGGTTCAGTGCGACCAGGAAGTTCTGCAGCGCCGGACGCGGGCGCCGGCGCAAGGCCGGAAACGCCAGCTGCGCCAGCGGCAGGCGTTGCAGCGGGTGCAGGCGGGCGACGTCGGCGCCCAGCTGCTCGACGCCGGCGCGCGTCGCGGCGTCGGCATACTTTTCCACGATGCCGAGCTGCCCGGCGCGCGCGGCGGCATCGGCCCCCAGCGCCAGGGCGAAGATCAGCTGGCTCGAACGTTCCGCCGAGTAGGCTGCAACGCGCAGCGGTTCGGGCAGGCCGGAATGGATCGCGCCGGCGTTCGTGACATCGGCCTTGTCGAGGGTTCCGGCCTGTTCGCTGACCTGCGCCGCCGCCTGTTTCACCTGTCTCTGGGCGGAAGGTGGGGCGCTTGCCGCGACAGGCAGCGGCGGGTTTGCCGAAGCGGGGACCGAGGGTGCCCGGCGCGCCAGCGCGACCGCCGGCGCAAAGCCCGAGATCGAGATCTCCGCGCCTTCGGCGTCACCCGCCTGCACCGGTTGCGACCAGGCACGCGCGATATCCTCGAACTCCTCGGGCCGGAAATGCGGGTCAAGCAGCCTGATGCGCTTGATCAGCGGCGGATGCGTGGCGAACAACGCCGAGTAACCGACGCCGTCGCCGAACAGCATGTGCGCGACTTCCTCGGTCTCGCTGCTGGCGAGCTTCGAGCCCTCCGCCAGTCCGCCGATTTTCTTCAGCGCGCCGCCGATGCCGAGCGTCTGGCGCGTGAACTGCACGGCCGACGCATCGGCCAGGTATTCGCGCTGGCGCGAAATGCCGGCCTTGATCAGGCGGCCGAAGAACACGCCGAGGTAACCGATCGCGAGCACGGCGACGCCGAACGCGACGATGCCGCCGGAGTCGCGGCTGCGACCGGTGTTCTCGATCAGCTTGCGTCCGGCAATGCCGATGACGAGGATGCCGAACAGCACGCCCATCAGGCGGATGTTCAGGCGCATGTCGCCGTTCAGCACATGGCTGAACTCGTGCGCGATCACGCCCTGCAGCTCGTCGCGATTGAGCTTGTCCAGACAGCCGCGCGTCACCGTCACGGCCGCGTCGGCCGGCGTGTAGCCGGCGGCAAACGCGTTGATCGCCGGCTCGTCCTCGAGCACGTAGATTTCCGGTACCGGCACGCCCGAGGCGATGGCGATTTCCTCGACCACGTTGCGCAGGCGCCGATAGGCGAAGTTGGTCGTGTCGGCATCGACCAGCGTCGCACCGAACTGTCGCGCCACCGCGCCGCCGCCGCTGCGCAGGGTCGCGATCTTGTACGCGGTCGCGGCGCCGACCACGCCGAGCACCGCGAGCGTGCTCAGGATCAATGCCTGCGGCGGCACGCCGCGCGCGGATGCCAGCGAGTGATGGCGATCGCCGAAGGCGCCGAACGCGATCATCACGACGATGTCCACCGCAACGACGATCGATATCACCGCCAGCGCGAACAGGATCAGCATGCGCCGCGTGTGCGTGCGCGAGCGTTCCTGTTGGGCGAAGAAGTTCATTGGCGCACGGCAGACGACAGGCGAAAGACGAGAGACGAGAGACATCGCCGCTCGATCGCTCCCGCCAGCTGTTCCGCGCAACGGGCCAACACCGCCGCGGCCGCCCGACCTCCAGCCCCCATCGCGTCTCTCGTCTCCGGCCTTACGTAAACGACACTTTCACTGCCTTGCGCGCTTCGGGCGCCTCGAGCTCGAGCGGCGTCGCGGGCGCAAAGTTGTACATGTTCGCGATGAACGAGTTCGGGAACACTTCGCGCTTGTTGTTGTAGAACATGACCGAGTCGTTGTAGGCCTGGCGTGCAAACGCAACCTTGTTCTCGGTCGAGGTCAGTTCCTCGGACACCTGCATCATGTTCTGGTTGGCCTTCAGGTCCGGATAGCTTTCGGCCACCGCGAACAGGCGGCCGAGCGTCTGGGTCAGCTGGTTTTCCGCGCCGGTCAGCTGCTGCATGGCAGCAGGATCGCCGGGATTGGCCTTGGCAGCGGCAAGACCGCTGACCGCGGCACCGCGCGCGGCTATGACGGCTTCGAGGGTTTCGCGCTCATGTTTCATGTAGCCTTTGGCAGTCTCGACCAGGTTCGGGATCAGGTCGTAGCGACGCTGCAACTGCACATCGATCTGGGCAAACGAGTTCTTGTAGCCGTTGCGCGCGGTGACCAGGCCGTTGTAGATGCCGACCAGGAACAGCACGACCGCGACGACGATGACCAGCAGAATTAGCATGCTCATAACACTTGATCCCCATTTTGGCGCTACGATGGCGCCCCGTGCGAAAAGCATAACATGAGCAGTTTGCAACCCACTGCTCACGCGGACGCCTGGACTGCTCCGTGCGATACGAATCACGGACGCTGCCCCCGAACGCCGATGCCTACATTCCGCCTGACGGCCCTGCTGTCCGTTTTCCTGGTCTTGTGCCTGCCGCTCTCCGCTGCATGCGCCACGCGCAAGACACACCATTCCGGCCCGTTGAGGCCGCAGCCCTTGCCGGTGGCCAGCTCGCACGCCTCCGGCGATGCCGCCGCGACGGCCAGGGAGTTCAACCTGTGGCTCGACGCGGTCGAACAGTCCGGCCAGGTGTCGGGCCTCGCCGCTGCCGTCGTCAAGGGTGACAAGGTACTTCTGCAGCGCGGCGTCGGTTATGCCGACGCTGCACGCAACCTGCCGGTGACGACAGATACGGTATTTCGCCTGGCCTCGCTGTCGAAGGCATTTGCCAGCGCGCTCGCCGCCATCCTCGTCGATGACGGCATGCTCACCTGGGACACGCATGTCGCCAGCGTGCTGCCGAGCTTCGAACTCAAGAACGTCGACGCGAGCGCCAAGCTCACGGTGCGCGACATCCTGAGCCAGCGCGTCGGCCTGCCGCACAATACCTACGACCGCCTGCTCGAACAGGACGAGCCGTACCAGGTGCTGGTCGACCGGCTCAAGGAAGTGCCGCTGGCCTGCGACGTCGGCGACTGCTACGGCTACCAGAACATCACGTTCGCGCTGATCGGCGACATCACCTATGCGGTGAGCGGCGACTTCTTCTATCACCAGGTCGAGAAGCGGCTGTTCCATCCGCTCGGCATGGCGACGGCAACCTACGGCAAGGATGGGCTCGAGTCGAGCAAGAGCTGGGCACGCCCGCACGCGCGCCGCGGCAACGCCTGGGCGCCGTTCGAGATCAAGGAATCGTATTACCACGTGCCGCCGGCGGCCGGCGTCAATGCCAGCATCAAGGACATGACGCAGTGGCTGATTGCGCAGATGGGCAATCGGCCGGAGATCCTGTCGCCCAAGCTGCTGCAGACCCTGCACACGCCCGTGGTCAGGACACCGACCGAACGGCGGGCGTCACCATGGCGCAGCGCGCGCCTGCGCGATGCCGAGTACGCGCTGGGCTGGCGCGTCTACGACTATGCCGGCGAAACCCTCGTCTATCACGCCGGTGCGGTGCGCGGCTACCGCGCCGTGATCGCCTTTCTGCCGAAGTACGATTTCGGCGCGGTGATGCTCTGGAATTGCGAATGCGCGCTGCCGATGGGGCTGATGCCGATGCTGATGGACCGGTACCTGGGTCTGCCCGAGGTCGACTGGGCCGGCATCGAGGCGTCGACCAAGCACGCATCGCTGATGGCCGGCGGCAGCCGCTGAAACCGTGAGCTCGTGCGCCGGCGCGCACTTGCGGGAACAGGAAGATCCGGCCGTGTGCCGCGGGCTCTTCCGTGCAGCAGCCGATCGCCAATCCATGATTCCTGACAAGGCCGCGCGGCTGCCGAACTGACACGGCGCGGCGGCCGACCTCAGGTCCTGGGCGGCCCAACCGACTCCCGGCGAGGTCGCGAAGCGACCTTGGCTCCTAGAACTTGAATTCGATGCGGCGGCGCATCTTCTCTTCGACTGCCTTGCCGTTTTCCATGCGCGGCTTGAACGTCCAGCGGCCGACGGCGCTCAACGCGGCCGCATTGAACACGCGCGCCGGATTGGCATTGACCACGGTCGGGTTCGTGACGGTGCCGTCGGGCGCAACCGTGAATTCGACCTCGACCCAGCCTTCGGTGCGCTTGCGTACCGCGTCAGGCGGGTAGTCCGGCGGCGACGTCTTCAGGATTTCCGCGGCGTGTGTTTCGCCGCCGGCCGGAGCAGCCGCCGGTGCCGGCGGCGTTGCGCTGGCGACATTGTTCGCGGCATTGCGCGTCGCGTTGGCGGTCCCGCTGGCAGCACCCGACGAAGAAGGCGGCGGCTCCGCCGATGCCGGCGGCGGCGCGCTTGCGGGCGGGGCTGCCGCGGCGGCGGCCGCCTGCTGCGCTGCCGTTCCGGCAGCTGCCGCTGCCGCCTGCTGGGTCTTGGCGGCCACCGCAGCGGCTGCCGCGGTTTGCTGTGCCTGCTCGCGCTCGACCTGCTTCTTCTTCAGGTCGAGCTTGCCGCGCAGGATCGTCAGCGTGTAATTGTTCGGGTCGGCCTTGGCGAGCAGGTTGATGACGCGATTGGCTTCGTCGAGGTTGCCGCCGTTGATGCTCTGCTCGACCGGACCGGTCGCGATCGGAAACATCTCGCGCAGGGCGTCCCTGGCGGTCTTGTTTTCCGGGTCCTTGTCCAGAACGCGCAGGTAATACTCCAGTGCGTTGTTGCCGGCCGGCGCGACCAGGCGGTTGTCGCGCAGTGCCGAGCTGGCCTCGCGCAACAGCTGCTCCTTGGTCAGTTCGGGTACCGGTTCTTCGCCGGCAGCCGGTGCGGCTCCAGGGACTGCTCCGGCCGCGGGTGTCTTGGCGCCGGGTGCAGCCGCCGTCGGCGCGGGGGCCTTGCCGCCGCTGAACACGAAGAAGTACAGCACCGCGATCAAGGCGAGTGCAATGACGCCGATCGGAATGAACTTGTTCAACGCGGCCGGCGAACCGGCTTTGCTTTCGGATGGATTGGCCATAGTCGGGACTTTCGCAAGTGAGCAAAGGCCCGCGCACCCGAAGATCGGGCGAAACCGCGCCAGTCAGGCATTCCGTCCCCTGAAACCGGCTGCTGCGCGGATGGGTTTAAAGGTATCGCATTTTTTCACACAGATGGCAAACACCAGCTTGCATTTTCCGGGCCGAGGCTGCG
The DNA here is from genome assembly GCA_035606275.1 of Rudaea sp. GTDB lineage: Bacteria > Pseudomonadota > Gammaproteobacteria > Xanthomonadales > Rhodanobacteraceae > Rudaea. Next base: position 27,006 of record DATNFS010000006.1, on the reverse strand, counting down.
CGCGCCGGCGTGACACAGTTCACTGTTCGAAATCCGCGCGGAACAATCCGCCTGCGTCGGGCAACACCGGCAGCTGGCCATCGGCGCCACGCCGTTGGCCGTCAGAGCCTATCCGGCGCCGCAGGCAAGCAGGATCGAATGCAGCGTGTGGTTCGCATCAAAGCCGTACCACGCACACGTGGCGGCCTGCCCCTGCGCGAGAGCAAGTGCGACGGAATGGCTTGATGTGTCCCTGTTGGTCAGCTGCAGGAACTCGCGCCGCCATGGTCGCCGGACGCATGGGTGCCGCTCCGGTCGACATCGACGCAGCATGCGGCAAACGCTCTGGCCCTGCACGCGCGCGCCGGCAGCATCGTGGTCGAGCAAGCGGCCGAACGCCTTTTCGACATTCGAGCCGTGCCTATTCGATCGGGATGGTCAGGCGCGTCTGCAATTGCTCCGGGGGCGTATTGCCCGGATCGCTCACGTAGTCTTCGATCAGTCGATCGTGTGCCTTGTAGCCCTGCACCGCCAGCCAGGCGAAAGCCTTGGTCGTGGTGTCGCCGATCCTGTCGTAGGGACCGACATGCATGAACTGCGCGGCGCGCCCCGCGTACGTGGTGCCCGCCTGGATATCTTCGCGCGTGGCCGCATCGTTGCGGTCGACCGGAATCGCGGCATCGAACTTCCAGCCGCTGCTGTCGTAGCTCGTCGTGACCGTCAACGGCGGACCCACCGCCTTCAGGCCGTTGTCGGCAAGGTACTTGCCGAGCTTGCCGTAGGCCATCGTCAGGACCGCCTTGGCCGACTCGGGGTCGGTGCCGCTGCTGGCGCTGATGAAATAGATCTTGCGCGGCGCCAGTTGCACGACGGCCCCGTCGACGCCGCTGATGTCGACGTCCGGAAAGGTCTCGACCAGCGTCTTGAGTTTCGCCAGCCCGGCCTCGTAGTCGGGACCGACCATGCCGTCCATGAACGGGCCCATGTAGCGGCCGATCGTGTTCGAGACGATCTTGCCGTCGAACGCCAGCGGCGCGCTCGTGTCGAGCGACCACGTGACCTGCGTGCCGTGCCCGGCCGGCGCGAGCACAAAGCGCGCCTTCGCCTGGCCCATGTTGCCGAAGTCGAGCGCGCTAGTTACCGATTCATTGGCCTTGCTCTCGATGATCTCCTGGCTGCCGGATCCGACGGTCTTCGGATCGCCGATCCAGCTCTGCCTTGCGCCGACGCCGGCCGCCGGACCGGACACCGTGTAGTGCGCATGCGGATCCTTGGCGGCCCATGGCGACCAGTCATTGAAGCGGTGATAGCTGTCGAGGATCGCGAAGATCTCGGAAGCCGGCCGCGCGATCGTGACCGAACGCTCGACGTGCGCCGAAGGCGGCAGCATGAAGGCGACGCCGATCAGCGCCACGATCAGCACCAGCAGGAATACGACGAAACCCTTCAAGAAGCGCATGTCACCCTCCCCGTGGTTGAGCAGCAGACTTTCATCGTATGCCAGCGCCACGGGCCGCGCTACCGCGAAGCGATGCGCCGCGACCGGCCATGCGGTCAGGCGGACGACATGTTCGTGAGGGTGAGGCAGATGCCGATCGCAGGGGCGCCATGGATGGCGGCCGGGCTGTCGGGTCGGAACGAAAATCGGGAGGTCTTGCTGAAGCCTCTCCCCGCGCTGGGCAAGACACGGGGAGAGGTAATCGTTACGACAGCAGTTGTTGGTGTGTTGAACGGCCGCCAGTTCCGCGGCCGGTGTTGCTGGCCCTTGCGGGCTTTTGGTTCAGGTGTTGCGACGGGTGTTACCGTCTGGATCAGTACTGCAGTTCGACTTTCAGTCTTACTTCTTCTTTGCGGTCTTGCGGGCGGTTTTCTTCGCCGCCTTGGCTTTTACGGTCTTCTTCGCAGCCTTCTTTGCAGCTTTCTTTTTCATAGCCATATCGCGTCTAAGCTCCTCGTCAGTTGGTAGTGGTTGCCCAGTAAAAGCATGCAGGAATGCTTCGCACAGCAGATCGCTGTTCGTTGCATGCCTGAGATTGTTGACCTGGCGGCGTGTGCGTTCGTCGGAGAGAAGTTTGAGGACGTGAAGCGGTACGGAGACCGTCACTTTCTTTACCGCTTCGGCCTTGTGGCCGTGCTCGATGTAGGGAGGTACAAACTTCGCAGCCGTCATGGATTCCGTTACGCACGTGTGGCGCCGGGACAAAAAATTATTCCGAGAAGCTATTGCTGTCAACCGATTTGTGCTATCGCAATCGCGCCGGGCGCGCCGGAAAACCGCCGCCGGAAATCCGCCGCGGCACCGCAGAAAACGCAATGACGCACCATCGGCATTTCTGATAAAGACGTCTATACGTCTATCATTTCAAACGGCCGGCGACGCCGGCGTTGGCGCCGCGCGCTGGCCATTGGCAAAAAGTCCAGTATTTATGCGGTTTCCAGACGTTTCAAAAGCAGCCGCGCAATGCGCATGGGCGCGCACGCGTGGCGGCGCCCGCTCTGGTATACAAGTAGTTATTGCATCACTTTGCGCAATTTACACAGAGCGCCCGACCTGCCGGCCGATGCTTCCGGGTGCCCGGAGGGGGTGAAAAAAAATTTTCGGCGACGGCCGCTTTTGGATCGATTTGCATCGAATTTGCGCGAATTTGCGCAAAATTCGACGACCGGCGGGTAGCGCGAACGACGATCGGCTTACTCCAAAACGCGTGCCAGCGCGCGCGCAAACCGATCGATGTCGGTGGCGTTTTTGGTTTCGGTCGCACACACGAGCAACGCATTCTCGTACTGCGGATATTCCTCGCCGAGCGCGAAGCCGGCGACGATATCTTCCGCGGCAAGGCGCTCGACGACGTCGTGCGCCGCAACCGGAAGGACGAGCGCGACCTCGTGAAAGAACGGGCGCGCGAACAACGGCGTTACGCCGCGGATTGCACAGAGCCGGTCGCGCAAGGCGCGCGTGTTCGCCATCGACGTGGCCGCCACCCGGCGCACGCCTTCCGGGCCGAGCATCGCCATCGTGATCGTCGCCGCCGTGACGAGCAGGCCCTGGTTGGTGCAGATGTTGGACGTCGCCTTGGCGCGGCGGATGTGCTGCTCGCGCGCCTGCAGGGTCAGCGCGAAGCCTTCCTTGCCGTCGATATCGGTGGTGCGCCCGACGATGCGCCCCGGCATCTGGCGCACGAACTCCTGCTTGCAGGCGAGGATGCCGAAGTACGGACCGCCCGAGGACAGCGGCACGCCGAGCGGCTGGCCGTCGCCGCACACGATGTCGGCACCGGTCGCACCCCACTGCCCGGGCGCCTTCAGCACGGCGAGCGCAACCGGATTGACGACCGCGATGACCAGTGCGCCTTTCGCGTGCGCCCAGTCGGTCAGCGCGTCGACGTCCTCGAGCACGCCGAAGAAGTTCGGTTGCGGGATCACCAGCGCGGTGAACGCGCCGAAGTCCTGCGCCGCCAGCCAGTCCGGTGCGACGCCGCCGCCGTGCGTGCCTTCGCGGCAGAAATCGAATTCGACGACCTCTATCTGCTGCAGCGACACGATCGTCTGCAGCGTCTTGCGATAGGCCGGATGCACCGACCGCGGCACCAGCACGCGGCGCGGTCCCTTCTTCATGCAGCGCTCGGCCATCAGCACCGCTTCGGCCAGCGCGGTCGCGCCGTCGTACAGCGACGCGTTGCTGACATCCATCCCGGTCAGCCGCGTCATCATCGTCTGGTATTCGTAGATCAGCTGCAGCGTGCCCTGGCTCGCCTCGGCCTGGTACGGCGTGTATGCCGAATAGAACTCGCCGCGCGAGACGATCGCCCAGACCGCTGCCGGGATGTGGTGCTCATAGGCGCCGGCGCCGGCAAAGTTCAGCGGCGTGCCGTCCTGCGCCGCGCGCTCCTTCATCAGGCGCGTCACGTCCATCTCGTTCAGGCCCGGCGGAACCTGCTGCAACTGGTCGATCTTGAGCCCGGCCGGAATCTCGTCGAACAGATCCTCGATGCGGTTCACGCCGATCGTGGCGAGCATCGAGCGGACATCGGCTTCGGAATGGGGGATGAAGGGCATTGGGAGGGAGCTTCCGGGGACAGAGATCGCAGATCAGGGATCGGGGTCAGGGCGCTGCCGCGGATTCCGCGTCGCGCGGCATGTCATGGATCAGGCGGATGCAGGATGAAGATGCAAGATCAACTCGGTGCTTTGCCGATCTGCGATCTTCCGATCTCGCTGGTGTCAGTGCTCTTCGCCCTCGATCGCCTCGGCGTAGGCGTCAGGGTCGAGCAGTTCCTCGGATTCCTCGGCCAGGTTGCTCGGCTTGACCACGAAGATCCAGCCTTCGCCGTAGGCATCCTCATTGATCGTCTCGGGCTTGTCGCCGAGGGCGGCGTTGACCTGGATCACCTCGCCGGAGACGGGCGCATAGACGTCCGATGCGGCCTTGACCGATTCGACCACGGCACAGGCGTTGCCGGCCTGCACCTTGTCGCCGACGCTGGGAAGCTCGACATAGACGAGGTCCCCGAGCAGACTTTGCGCGTGGTCGGAAATGCCGACCGTCACGGTGCCGTTGTCCTCGACCCGCGCCCACTCGTGGGACTTCATGAATTTCAGATCGCCGGGAATTTCGTTCATGGTTGTTGTCCTGGGTGATCGAGCGCCGCGCCGGCAATTTTACACGGGTCAACGGCCAAGCAAAGCATTCTGGGAGAGAGAACACCGATTGCGCGGATAAACACAAAGGTGGGACAAAGTCCGCTTTCCGACCCGCTTGATCCTCTTGATCCGCGCCGATCGGCTCTCATCCGCGTAATCCGCGTTCAAGAGCTGTCCCCGTCCTCGGCCTCAAACAGCGCAGGCCTTGCCGTTGCGCACGAATGGAAACTTGACCACGCGCACCGGCACGAGCTTGCCGCGGATATCGACCTCGGCCCGGTCCACCGTACCGGCCGGCACGCGCGCAAACGCGATCGCCTTGCCGAGCGTCGGCGAGAAGGTGCCCGACAGGATTTCGCCGTCGCCATGCGGCGTGGCGACTCGCTGGCCATGGCGCAGCACGCCCTTTTCGTCCATCACGAGCCCGACCATGATGCGCCGGACGCCGGCCGCCTTCTGTTTCTCCAGCGCAGCGCGACCGATGAACTCGCGGCCTTCGTCGAGCGCGACGGTCCACGCCAGCCCGGCCTCCCATGGCGTGATCGATTCGTCCATGTCCTGTCCGTACAGGTTCATGCCGGCTTCGAGGCGCAGCGTGTCGCGCGCACCGAGGCCGGCCGGCGCGACGCCGGCGCCGATCAGCCGGTTCCACAGGTCGACCGCGGCAGATTCCGGCACGATGATCTCGTAACCATCCTCGCCGGTATAACCGGTGCGCGCGATGAACAGCCCGTCGCCTTCGACCGCGACGAACTTGCCGATCTTCGCCGCTTTCGCGCGGACGCCTTCGCTGAGCAGCGACTGCACCTTGGCGCGCGCATTGGGTCCCTGCACCGCGATCATCGACAGGTCGGCACGCTCGTTCACCGTGACGTCGAACGCCCGGGCCTGCTTTTCGATCCACGCCAGGTCCTTGTCGCGCGTCGACGCGTTGACCACGACCCGGAAGAAGTCTTCGCTCAGGAAATAGACGATCAGGTCGTCGATGACGCCGCCGGCGTCGTTCAACATGCATGAGTACAGCGCCTTGCCCGACACCTTGAGCTTGTCGACGCTGTTTGCCAGCAGGCGGCGCAGGAACGCGCGCGTGCGGGCGCCGTGCAGATCGACCACGGTCATGTGCGACACGTCGAACATGCCGGCATCGCGCCGCACGAGGTGATGCTCCTCGATCTGCGAACCGTAGTTGAGCGGCATGTCCCAGCCACCGAAGTCGACCATCTTCGCGCCGAGCGCGCGATGGGTGGCGTTGAGCACGGTCTTCTGGGTCATGGTGCGGCGAGCCGACGGGCGAAACGGGCGCGCATTATCGCCCCTGCCCCGGCCGAAACCAAGCGCCACCGTGCGCCAGGAGCCTAGGTCAAGAGACTGAACCACGGAGAACACAGAGAACACGGAGAGAAGCGGAACGAAATTCCGCGTGAGCCAAGACATCGGCGACGGCCTGCCGCCGATTCTTTCGATCTGTCTTCGCCATATTTTCTCGTCACGAGCTTGCCCGGATCAGCAAACGAAAACCCTCGATTCGAAGGTCGAGCATCGCGGGTTCCTGTTTCGGCTTTTCTCCGTGTTCTCTGTGTTCTCCGTGGTTCAGGTTTTTCTCTTTGTGGGGGCGCTCGGGAATAAACCGGCGCCGTGGATGATCTGGAGTCGCATATCCCGCAACGACAAGGAGTGCGACATGAGCGATCACGAGCAGCCGACCGGCTTCGACCCCGAGCGGCGCAAGACCCTGGGCTGCCTCGCCGGCTGGACCGGCGCGGCCGTGGTGTGGACCGTCGCCGGCGGCGTGCCGCGCGCGCTGGCCGCATCTTCGTCCGGCGGCGCTACGGCAGCCTCGAGTCGTGCGTTCACGTTCGTCCAGATCAGCGATACGCATTTCGGCTTTCACAAGGATGCCAATCCCGACATCGTCGGCGGCTTCCGCCGCGCCGCCGGCGACATCAACGCACTCGCGCACCAGCCCGCGCTGGTCGTGCACACCGGCGACGTCAGCCATCTGTCCAAGCCGGAGGAATTCGGCCAGGCGAAGGAACTGCTGCAGGAAATCCATGTCGACCGGGTGCACACGATTCCCGGCGAACACGATGCGCTCGACGACGGCCTGGCCGGCTACCTGAAGAACTTCGACCACGACGGCCGCCAGCGGGCCTGGTACAGCTTCGACCAGGGCGGCGTGCATTTCATCGGTCTGTCGAACGTGCTCAATTTCAAGATGGGCACGATGACCTCGCTCGGCGACGAACAGATCGCCTGGCTGAAGCAGGACTTGGCGGGCGTGCGGCACAGCACGCCGATCGTCGTGCTTGCGCATATTCCGATGTGGACGGTGTATGCGCAGTGGGGCTGGGGCACCGCCGACGCCGACCAGGCGCTCGCGCTGCTGCGCCCGTACGGTTCGGTCACGGTGCTCAACGGCCACGTGCATCAGGTGCTGCAGAAAGTCGAAGGCAACATCGCGCTGCATACCGCGATGTCGCTCGCCTATCCGCTGCCCAGGCCCGGACAGGAAGGCATCGGTGAGCCCGGGCCGGTCAAGGTGCCGGCCGGCGAACTGGGCAAGCTGCTCGGCACGCGCCAGCTGACCGTCGTGCGCGGCAAGCACGAAGTCGCGCTCGTCGACACACCGATCGATCATGCCTGACGGACTGCCCATGACCATCTGCCCCATCCGCGCAGCCGCGGCACGCCGCACCGCTGCCTTCCTGCTCGCCGGATCGCTGGCCGCATTCGGACTTCATGCCGGAGCGGTCGAGCCGTCATCGGTCGTGATCGAGAAATTCGCCTTTGTGCCGAAGGAAGTCACCGTGCCTCCCGGAACGACTGTCGTCTGGACCAATCACGACGAGACGCCGCACACGGTCAGCTCGCCGGCCAACGGCTTCACGTCCAAGGCGCTGGATACCGACGACCGGTTCGAGCACACGTTCGCCAGCGAGGGCGATTTCAGTTACTTTTGCACGCTCCACCCGTTCATGACCGGCATCGTCCATGTGCGCAAATGACGGCACGTAGCGCCACGGTTTGCATCGGTCCGGCAGCGCCCGCGTGAACGGCGTAGCCGCGAACGGCTGGGTCGGCGAGCTGGCGCAGCGCCACCTCGATGCGGCCTACAATCTCGGCCGCTGGCTGCTCGGCAACGACCAGGATGCCGCCGATGCGGTGCACGATGCCTACCTGCGCGCCGCGCGCGCGGCCCACACCTACGCCGGCGGCAACGCACGCTCCTGGTGGCTGGCGATCGTGCGCAACTGCTGCCTGGCGAAGCTGTCGACGCGCGGCCGCGAGCGCCCGCTCGACGATGAGGCTGCATCGCTGCCGCGAACCGCGGCCAACGATGTCGAGGACCGCGTCGACGCCGCGCAATCGCGCGCACGACTCGCCGCGCACCTGCGCGCGCTGCCGGCGGAATTCCGCGAAGCGCTGGTGCTGCGCGAGTTCGAGGACCTGTCCTATCGCGAAATCGCCGACGTGCTCGGCGTGCCGATCGGCACGGTGATGTCGCGTCTGTCGCGCGGCCGCGCCCTGCTGCAGCGCGCGCTCGAATCCGCACCGGCGCGGGAGATCACCGATGGACTGTAACGGCGCACTGAGCCTGCTTGAGGCCTATCTCGACAAGGAACTCGATCGCGCCGAAGCGCGCGAGCTCGAACGCCATGTCGACGGCTGTCCCGACTGCCGCGCCGCGCTGACGCGCCTGGACGCACTGCGCCTGGCATTGCGCGATCGATCGCTGCGCCATGGCGCACCCGCGGCGCTGCGCGAGCGGATTGCAGCAGCCGCCGCCGATGCCGACGTATCCACCATGCCGCCGCTGGCCGCGCGGCGCACGCGATCGTTGCCGGCGTGGTGGCGCGCTGCCGCGGCTTGCGTGCTGGCGTTCGCGAGCGGCGCGGCATTCATGCACCTGTCGAGTTCCGGCAACGCCGATGATTCCGAGGCCCTGGTCGAGCACGACCTGTTCGCTAGCCACTGGCGCGCGCTCGCGGCGGCATCGCCGGTCGATGTCGTGTCGAGCGACCGGCACACCGTCAAGCCATGGTTTGCCGGCAAGGTCGCGCAGGCGCCGCTGGTGCAGGATTTCGCCGAACAGGGATTTGCGCTGGTCGGCGGCCGCATCGACTATGTCGGCGCGCAGCGCGTGCCGGTGCTGGTATACCGTCACGGCCAGCACCTTGTCGACGTGTTCGTGCTGCCGCAGCAAGCCGGCGCGACTCCCGTGGCTTCCGTCGCGCGCCTGGGCTACACGCTCGATCCGGTCATGCTCGGCGCGCAGCAGGCCGCCATCGTGTCGGACATGGACGCGCAGGAGCTGGCGAATTTCGGCCGGCTGCTCGCGCGGCAAGGCGGCGCGGCATCCGCGCCGACGCGCTGAGCGTTCCCGCCGCGATCTTCCGCACGGCGACTGATCCCGCAGGCCGCCATGCTCGGGGGAAGGCGAGGCGCAGAACCGCGGCGGGCGATTCTTCGGCGACAGCGCAAGAAGATCTCCTGTCGCAGCGGCCGAGGCGACGCCTCGCCGGCGCGCCACGGTCAGCCGGCCTTGCGAACCTTGAGGGTCGTTCCCTCCACCGCGACGACCTCGACCGTTTCGCCGACCGGCAGGTCCGGTCCGGCAACGAGCCAGTGCGAATCGCCGACGCGCGCCTTGCCCTGGCCGTTGACGATCGCGGTATCGAGCACATAGCGCCGGCCGATGAACTGCTCGGCGCGGCGGTTGAGCAACGGCTGCTCGGACGGCTCGTCGATCGCGCTGCGCACGAAGCGCATATAGATGAAGCAGCTGACCAGCGCCAGCGCGGCGAACAGGACCGCCTCGGCCAGCAGCGGCAGCTGCGGCAGGACCATCAGGATCAGGCCCATCGCCGCGGCGGCGATGCCGATCCAGAGCATGAAGTAGCCCGGCATCAGCAGTTCGGCGCCGACCAGGACCAGCGCCAGCAGCCACCAGCCGTAGTGCAGTGTCAGATTCGTGAACATGGTTTGGTTTTCCACAAATGCGTTTGCGTCGTTCGCGGCAGCAGCACCGCGTTATTCCGGTTTCGCCGTCACCCTGGCCGCCTGCTGCTCGGCCATGCTCGACTTGGCCAGTTCGGCGATGCCGGCGAGCGAGCCGAGGATGCCGGTTGCCTCCATCGGCAGCAGCATGACCTTCTGGTTCGGCGCGCCGACCAGCGCCTTCAGCGCATCGACGTACTTGAGCGCGACGAAATAGTTGATCGCGTTGATGTCGCCGGCGCGGATCGCCTGCGAGACGAGCTCGGTCGCCTTGGCTTCGGCCTGGGCCGAGCGCTCGCGCGCCTCGGCCGCGCGGTAGGCCGCTTCGCGCTGGCCTTCGGCGGCAAGAATCGCGGCCTGCTTCTCGCCTTCGGCCTTGAGGATCGCTGCCTGGCGGAAGCCTTCGGCATCAAGGATGTTCGCGCGCTTCTCGCGCTCGGCCTTCATCTGGCGCGCCATCGAATCGATCAGGTCGCGCGGCGGCTGGATATCCTTGATCTCGATGCGGTTGCACTTCAGGCCCCACGGATGCGTGGCTTCGTCGACCACGCGCAGCAGGCGCGCGTTGATGTCGTCGCGCTTGGACAGCGATTCGTCGAGATCCATCGAACCGAGCACGGTGCGGATGTTGGTCATGATCAGGTTGAGGATCGCCTGACTGAGGTTCGACACCTCGTACGCTGCCTTGGCTGCATCGAGCACCTGGTAGAACACCACGCCGTCGACGCGCACGACCGCGTTGTCCTTCGTGATCACATCCTGCGACGGCACGTCGACGACCTGCTCCATCATGTTCATCTTGTGCCCGACCGTATGGTAGATCGGCACCAGGATGTGCAGGCCCGGCTCCATCGTGCTGGTGTAGCGGCCGAACGTTTCCTTGGTCCATTCGTAGCCCTGCGGCACGACACGCACCGTCTTGAGCACGAAGATGACTGCAACGACCAGCAGCACCAGCGCCACCATGGGACCCATAGTTCTCTCCCTCACCTTGCGACAAGAATCGGACGGCCAGTATACGCCGCCCGGCGAGCTTGCCCGGAACGATCAGCGCGCCGCGGCAGCGACAATGCGCGCGCGCCAGCCGGCCCTGGCCTGCTGCAGCGCTGACCACGCCGGGTCGCCGGCAAACGCCCCGCGCTGATCGTCGAGCAACGCGACCCAGCCGTCGAATTCCGCCGGGCTCGCCGACTTCTGCATCTGCGTGCCGATCGCGTCGAGCAGCCGTGAGCGCAGCGCCAGCGCATCGGCGCCTGCCGGCTCGGCGCCATATGCGCGCACGAATTCATCCACCGCCGCGCGCAAATCAGGCGCCGATGCGCTGCCTGCCACGAGCTTGTCCAGATGCTCGCGCGACGGCGGCGCTGCCGCTGCTGCAGTCCCTGCGCCGGCGGATTTACCGGCGTCGCGCGCACGCGCTTCGGCGATGCGTTCGCGCAGTTCCTTCAGTGCGCGGTTGGCGGGCGCCACCTGCAGCCCCTGGGCATCCAGCTCGGCCGCGGCGGCGAGATTGCCCTCGTTCAACGCACTTTCCGCACGGCTGCGCAGCCGCCCGGCGATGTCGCCGAGCAACTGCTGCGCACGTGCGTTGCCGGGATCCTTCTGCTGGACCTTCCGCAGATACTGCAATGCACTGCCATCGCTGTCGGCGGCGGCCGTGACCAAGTCGCCGCTTACGATGCGATTCTGCGCGCGCTCGATCCACATGCGTACCAATTCCTGCTCATCGGTATTCAGGCTCCGCTGACCGCCGCCGCCCGCGGCAAGCCATATCCCGCCGCCGATGATCGCCAGCAAGGCCGCACTGCCAACCGGCCGGGCCCACTTGCCAACCGGTTTTGCGGCAGCCGGCGGCACGGGAGCGCCCGGCGCGGGCGCAGCTGCCGGCGGCGGCGCGGCGATCGTGCGCGGCCCGGACGTCTCGTGCAGCCGCGCCGCCAGTGCCTCGTGCAGGCCGCCGGTGCCCGGCGTGCTGGTGCTGAATCCGAGCGCGCGCAATTGCTCGGACGAACTCTGTTCCGGATCGAGCTGCAGCCGCATCAACAGCGTGTTGCTGCCGAACAGGCGCGACTTGAGGTCTTCGGCGAACTCGAGCAGGTTCGGATAGCGGGCATCACGATCCTTCGCGAGCATGCGATCGAACACGTCCTGGAACGAGCGGAACTCCTGCGGCAGCGGCGCCGGCGGCCGCGTCAGGTGCGCCATCAACACCGCGATCGGCGTGTCGCCGCGGAACGGCGGCGCGCCGGTCAGCAGTTCGTAAAAAAGTATACCGAGGCTGTACTGGTCGGCGCGGCCGTCGACCGCGACGCCGTTGATCTGCTCCGGGCTCATGTAGGTCGGCGTGCCGACCAGCATGCCGGTCTGGGTCAGGCGCATGCCCGAGCCGTCCTGGTAGCGCGCGATGCCGAAGTCGGTCAGCACCGGCGTGCCGGTGTCGCGAAACATGATGTTGGCCGGCTTGAGGTCGCGGTGCACGACGCCGTGCCGGTGGGCGAACTCGAGCGCGCCGGCAATCTGCGCAATTACCGAGACCGCGTCGGCCAGGTCGATGCCTGCGCGCATGCGGTCGGTCAGCGCGCCGCCGCCGAGGTACTCCATCGCGATGTAGGCGATCGTCTGGCTGCTCAGGATGTCGTAGACCGCCGCGATATTGCGATGCGGCAGCTTGGCCATCATGCGGCCTTCGAGCAGGAACCGGCGCTCGCTCTGGCGCGCGTCGTCGGAACCCGGATCGGCGCCACGCCGCAGCACCTTGACCGCGACCTTGCGCTCGAGCGACCGCTGCAGCGCGAGGTAGACCGTCGACATGCCCCCGCTGCCGAGCGGACGCAGGATTTCGTACCCGGGTATCTGGACGGTGTCGGCGCACATCGGCAACTCCCTGCCGAATCATAGCATCGGCACCGCAGCGGATGGCTGCCCGCGCGCGATACCCGGCTGTCGTCGGCGCTGCCACGGCAGGATACGTCGCGCGACCGGATTCGCGTTGCCTCCGCAGAGAGGATCCGGATCGGCAAAACGCGATCAAAAAAAGTGCGGGCGCTCGGGTCGATTGCGCAAAAGTGGACTTCGGCGCAGCGTGCCATGCTCGGCCGAAGCGGCGTTCACGCTACCTCGCGAAACGCCAGCGCCTCGTCGCGATTCCGGCCGCCCGGTATCCTACCTGCGTGTGGATTCGAGCCTGCGAGCAGTTGCAGCAGCGCGATTGCCGCGCAGGCCCGCAAGCCTCGCGACAACGGCGACGAAAACCGCCAGCAGCAACAGCGCTTCGGCGGAGCCGTCGCCGCCGTCGGGGGCATGGTGAAAGATCGCTTCGAGCCAGTTCATGATCGCCTTCCTCGTTGTATCGCCGCGGTTCAAAACGCGCCCTGCGAATGCGCGCCGTATTCACGCGCCGCGCCACTCCTGATCAAATGGCGACTTCCCACGCGCCGCGGCTGCGCGTGCCGGCACGCAGCAGGCGCGCCGGCTCATGCATGACCAGGTCGCCGACAATGACATTCGGCAAGCCGTTGCTGAAATCACTCCACGACGTGCCGCCATCCAGCGTCTGATAGACACCATGGTCGGTCGCCGCGAACACGCGCGCGGCGTTCGCCGGATCGACCACGAGCGCGTTGACCGGAATGTCCGGCAGGTTGCCCGAACGATCCAGCCAGCTTGCACCCCCGTCGTCCGAGCGAAACACGTGCGCGGCACCGAAGCTCGACAGGCAGACCCACAGGCTCTTGCCACTCGGCACGATGTCGCTGACGAAGCCCTTGTGCGGCGAAGTCAGTTCCGTCACCGCAGCCTTGCTCCACGCCCGATCGCCGCGCTCGATACGGAACAGGCGCCCGCTGACGGTGCCCGCAAGCAGGGTTCCGGACGAAGCGAACACCAGCGCGGAACACTGGTCGGCGTTGCCGTCGGAGCGCGGCGGCAACGCGATCTGCGTCCAGCTCGCCGCACTGTCGGCCGACACGAAGACCGTGACGCCGGCGCGGGCGACGCGACCGCCATCGACAGCCATCGGCGGATAGAACAGCGCGTCGTAGTTGTCGGGCGCCGGCGGCGAAACGTCGGTCCAGCGAAAGGGGGGACCTTCGACCGCAGCCCGCTCGATGCCGATGCCGTAGTACGAGTGATAGCAAAGGCCGTTGCGGTCGTCGGTGCCGCAGGCGCCGCCGTCGCCCAGCGCGACCTGGTCCCAGACCTGCGTGCCGGCGTGACCGAGCGTGCCGTTGTCCTGCGTGCCGCCGATGATCCAGGCCGGATCGGCGTCGAGCTGCGTGAGGAACTCGAACTCGGTGACCGCCAGGCCGTCGTTGAGCGATTTCCACGACGCGCCGCGATCGGGCGAGCGGAACAGGCCGCCGTCGCAGCACGCGTAGACAACCTTCGCGTCGCCCGGATCGAACGCGATGAAATGCTGGTCCGGGTGGATCGAACTGCCGCTCGAACGCGTCGAGATGTCGTGCCACTTCCATGAGCCATTGCGCGCGCGCGCACCGCGATACAAATCGATCGCACCCCAGAACAGCAGGTCCGGGTTGTCCGGCGCCACGCCGAGGCACCAGTCGTACCACGCTTGCGCAAGGCTGCTCGCCTGGCTCAGCGCGCGCGGAATCGATTCGACGGTGAACTTCGCCGAGGCCGGCCCCTTGCGCCACAGGTGCGCGACCGTGTCGGAATCGCAGGCGGCGACGTAGACGATTTCGGGTCGCGACGGCGCATGGCGCACGGCCATGCGCGAGTACGCGATTTTTTTCTTCACGCCCGGCAGCGCGACCGCGCGCCAGGTCGATCCGCCATCGCCGGAGCGTTGCAGGCCACTTTCGGTCGCGGCGAGAACCTGCTTCGGCTGCAGCGGATGGATCGACACGTCCCAGCACGTGGCGCCAAAGCGCTGCGTGCAGTTGTCGCCGCCATCGATCGATTCGAACAGGCCATGGGTCGTGGCAACGAGCAGGTGCAATGGATTGTTCGGGTCGATCGCGAGCGCGAAGATCGCGCGGCCCATCAAGGCCGCTGCCGGCACGTGTTTCCAGGTCAGCCCGCCGTCGGACGAACGCAGCAGGCCCATGCCCTGCGGACTCCAGTTGTTGCCTTCGCCGGTGCCGGCGTAGACGATGTTCGGCGAGTTCGGTGCCGCCGCGATGGCGCCCATCGACAACGTCGGCTGATCGTCGGTCAGCGGGCGCCAGGTCGCACCCTGATCCATCGATCCCCACAATCCGCCGCCGGCCGACGCCAGCGTGATGCGATCCGGGTTGGCCGGGTCGACGATGACGCCGGCGCAGCGTCCGGCAACCGCCGGTTTGCTGCCCTTGCCTTTGCCGTAGGTCTGGCCGTGCGGGATCGACGACGGTCCCAGCGGCTGCCAGACCGGCAACCGCGCGCTGGCGGCGAACGCCGGCGTAAGTTCGCGCTTGCGCGCCAATGCGGCCTTGTACGGCGAGCGCGCAACTGCGCCCTGCTGCATCGCGCCGCCACGCTCTATTGGCGCGTTCTTCGCCAGACCGCGCTGCAACTCGAAATACACCACGCGTCCGGACGCCTTGCCAGCCGGATAGCGCTTCTTCGCCGCGCGCGACGCACGGCTGCGCAACGACTCGCCGGCCTGATCTGAATCCCGTGGATGGCGCACGCTGCCTCCCTTCCCTGCCCGACGTTACGGCCAATTTTCCCGCGAGCCGATGCCGTGCTTCAACGACCTTTGCTGCGGGACGCGGGCGGCGCCTTGGCTGCCACCTTCTTGCGCACGGATTTTTTTGCCGCCTTGCGCAGCGGGGCAGGCACGTCGATGCCGCGTTCGATCGCGAACTGCTTGGCTCGCTGTCCGGCGCGTCCTCCCGAGCAGGAGACGTCCGCGCCCGTACCGGTTTGCTTCTTTGCCGTCATTGGTCCTGGCCTGGGATGGCGGACCCATCCGTGAGCGTCCGCGGTCACGAAGAGTGACCGACAGGCATCAGTATAAGCCGACGTGCAAGACCCTGGCGCGAGCCGGTTCTCGCACCTCCGCATCGATCTTCGCATCATGACAACGGTCGGCAACCGACTGCCGGTACTTGCGCCGGCAGTCTTGGAAGCCACTCGTCAAGTCGCGCGAATCACTGTTCGATCAACATCAACCACGGCACGCGGTTCTCGACCTGTATCTGCAGGTAGCTCAATCGGTCGGCAACAGCGCGGCCGTCGACCAGCACCGGTACGCCGCCGGCAGCCACCGCGAAATACCCGTTGGCTTCGTTCGCCGATGCCGACTGCCAGGCGAACTCGAGCACGTGACGATCCAGATCGACCACCTGCCATTCCGAGTTCCGGCTCTCGCCGCGGCTGCCGATCGTCAGCGTGCGCACTGCAACGTCCCGGCCGAAGCGCGCCAGCTGCAGCGTGAACAGGCGCTTGCCGTCGGCCCCGCGCCCGCTCGCAACCTCGACCGGCACGATGCCCAGGCCGCGCAGCAGACCTGCGTCCACGTGCAGCTGCGCATCGACATGTCCCGCGCCGGCGCTGTTGACGTTCGCCACCAGCAGCGGATCACCTTCGAAGCCGTGGCGGAAGATGACCACGACATCGGTGTCGCTTGCACTGTTGTTTCCCGGCACCGAATCGTTGCCAGCCGTCAGCGCCGTCGAAGCGCTGTTGACGACCTGGTCGATCGCCCCGGCCGCCTGCACCGTGGCCGAGTACAGGTATGAGGCTTTGCCACCGACCGGAATCGTCGCGGTATCGCTGAGCGTGTTGCCGCTGCCGCCGGCGCAGCTCGCGCTTCCCGTCGGCGTGCAGAGCCACGCGCCGCCGGTCAGTTGGGCCGGCAACGCGTCACTGACGGTCGCCACCGCGGTGCTCGGTCCGGTCGGATTGGTCACCTCGATGACGTAGTCGAGCACGTCTCCGACCTGCACGTAGCTGCGATTGTCGGTCAGCGTGAGGGCGAGGTTGGCCTGCACCGTCAGGGTGTCGTTGTCGGTCGCGCTGTTGTTGCCCGATACCGGATCGGTGACGCTGGCCGAGGTTGCAACGGTCGCCGTGTTGGAAAGTGTGCCGGTTGCCGCTGCCGAGATCGTGCACAAGGCCGTATACGTGATGCTGCCGCCGCTCGGCAGGGCCACGGTATCGCCGATGCTGCCCGAACCCGAGGCAGTGCAGGTGGCACCGCCGAAACCGATGCACGTCCACGTGCATGTCAGCGACGCGGGGAAGTTGTCGGTCACGTGCGATGCGGGCGCAGCGCTCGGCCCGCTCGCGTTCGCTGCGGTGATCGTATAGTTGACCGATCCGCCGGGTGTGGCCGTCGTCACACCGTCGGAATTGGTGATCGACAGGTTCGCCTGCGGCGCCAACGTATCGGTGTCGGTTGCGCTGTTGTTGCCCGGTGTCGGATCGGTGACGCCGGCCGCAGGCGCAACGCTCGCCATGTTCGCCAGCGATCCGGTGGCCGATGCCGAGATGCTGCAGCTTGCCGTATAGGTGACGTTGCCGGTCGTCGGCAGATCGACCGTATCGCCGATGTCGCCGGAACCCGAGGCAGTGCAGGTACCGCCATTCGATCCGGCGCACGTCCAGGTGCAGGTCAGCGAAGCCGGGAACGCATCGGTCACGGTCGCTCCTGGTGCGGCACTGGGACCACTCGTGTTGGCGGCGGTGATGGTGTAGGTGACCGATCCGCCCGGGATTGCCGTCGTCACGCCGTCCGTGTTGATGATCGACAGGTTTGCCTGCGGCGCCAGTGTGTCGGTGTCGGTTGCGCTGTTGTTGGCGGGGGTCGGATCGGTCGCGCCGATTGCCGTCGCGGCCGAAGCGGTGTTGATCAGCGAACCGGTCGCGGCCGGCGCAATGCTGCACGTCGCCATGTAGGTGACACTGCCGCCGACCGGCAGGTTCACCGTGTCGTTGATGTTGCCCGAACCCGATGCAGTGCACGAGCCGCCGTTCGCACCACCGCACGTCCAGGTGCACGTCAGTGATGCCGGAAACGCATCGCTCACGTTCGAGCCTGGTGCGTCGCTGGGGCCGGCGTTGGCTGCCGTGATCGTGTAATTGACCGAAGCGCCCGGTGTAGCGGTGGCGACGCCGTCGCTGTTCGTGATCGAAAGGTCGTTCTGCGGCACCAGCGTGTCGGTGTCGGTCTTGCTGTCGTTGACCGGATTCGGATCGAGCACGCCTCCCGGCGCGGTCACGCTCGCCGTGTTCACCAGTGATCCGGTTGCATCCTTCGGAATCGAACACGTCGCGGTGTAGGTGACGCTGCCGCCGTTCGGCAAGTTCACCAGGGCGTTGATGTTGCCACTGCCCGACGCGGCGCACGTGCCGCCGCCGGAACCGCTGCAGGTCCACGAGCAGGTCAGCACCGCCGGGAATGTATCGGTGACGGTCACTCCGGGCGCGGCACTCGGCCCGGTGTTGGCGGCAGCAATCGTGTAGGTCACGGAACCACCCGGCGTCGCCGTTGCCACGCCGTCGCTGTTCGCGATCGACAGATCGGCGACCGGCGCCGACGTGCTCGAGTAGCAGACCGTCACGTCATTGAGTGTCGGCGTCGTCGCGCCGTTGGTGGCGGAGAGAAACGCGCGGTATCGTACGTAGCGCTTGCCGCCGAACTGGCTGATGGAGCCGCCGCTCGTCGTGTAGAAAGTCGCCGCCGTGCCGTCGGGTCCGACGAAATTGAACGGACCGTACATCGAGTTGCTGGCCGCCACCTGGAAGCTCAGCGCAGTGTTGACCGGAGTCGTGGCAGTCCACGAGAGCGTCGACCAGAGCGGCGCAAAGCCGCTCGCCGGGTTGCTGTCCTTCACGGACGAGACGAGATCGCCTTGCCCCACTTGCATGTAGGTCTTGAATCCCGCGTCGTTGGTCACGCCGCCCGCTTTGAGGATGTTCCAGGCAGTGCCGCTCCCGGGACCGCTGAGGTGTACGCCACCGGGATACACGTCGGCACCCGCAGACGGCGTGCCGCTGCGAGTCACCGCATAGGTGCCCGCGGATGGATTGCTGACCGGGCGGACGACCAGCGCATACTGGGTTCCGGCCGTCAATGTCGCTGGCGAGGCAAATGCCGCCGAATGATAGCCGGGCGCGGCCGTCTTGAATCCGGTGATCGTGGCGGACGCCAGATCGGCGCCGGTCGGCAGCCCGCCATTGGTCGCCCTGACGCTCAGCGTGAGATTCGGCGTCGTGCCGGTGCAGCTGCTGCAGAACAGGTTGATGTCGACCTGCACAAGCTGTCCGCTGACCGCCGGCGTGAAAGTCTGACCGCCCCAGGTGGTTGTCGAAATGCTGTCGCCAAAACCGCCGAGCTGCAGGTTCTGCTGGTCGACGGCCGGCGCGGCGAGAGTGACGTTGCCGGGGCTGGACGTCAGATCGACGCGCGTCGGAACACCCAGCTGGAAATCCCCCTGCGTCGTGTCGACCGGGCAGGCGCTCGCCGGCGCGGCACCGAGCGAGAAGTTCTGCGTCGCCGTGCCGCCGCTGGTTACGACGATGTTTGCCGCGGTCGCGCCGGTGAAGCCGGGCGCACTGGCAGCGAGCGAAGGATAGGTGCCGGCGGGGATCGCGCTGAACGAATAAAGACCGCTGCCGTCGGTCGTGGCCGTGCGGCTGCCGAGCCAAACCGTCGCTCCTGCAATCGCCGCGCCGCCGACGCTCGCCGTCACGCTGCCCTGCACCGTGCCGGTGGAAACCGTCGTGCATGACGCGCCGGGATACTTGAACGCTCCGATGCGCGTCTGCCAGTCGAGTCCGTTCGCAGCGTAGTACTCGTTCGCCATCCAGAACGTGCAGCCATCCGGATCGAGCGACATCGAACTGTACCCGCCCCACGCCGTGCAGGTGCCGTTGCCGCAACTGCCCTGCTGCGAACCGGCGCCCTCGATCAGCGAGGTTTCGGTTTGCGAGATCGTGTTGACCGGGTCGCCGGCCAGTCGCCCGGCATAGCGAATCGCGGGATCCAGCGTTGCGCTCGATGCGCTGTAGCCGAGCGCCATGTTGCCGGCGCGGTCGACGGCGACGCTCGGCATGAACCGGTTCACCGTAGCGTCGGGGCTCCAGGTATAGGCCTGGCTGGCGGTCAGTTCGACGCTGCCGCCGGTGACCTTGACCTGGTAGTAGCGCACCGCCGCCTGCGTCGATGTGGTGCCCGATGCGCCGACGGTGTGGCTGTTCCACAGCGACTCGACGCCGCCGATGTTCGAATACTGGTTTTGCGCCATCAGGCGCGGATACAGCGTGTCCAGGTTGTTGGCGGGCGACGGTATCTTCGTACTTGGATTGGCCGGGGTGCCGGTATTGAGCTGACTCCAGTTGCTCCCCGCCTGCGCCATGAACGGCCCGGTCAGGCTGGATGTCGAGATGCTGTTCCAGTCGACGTGGAACTTGTATACCGAAAAGGTATTGCTGAACTGCGCCACCACGCTGAAATAATTCGGCGAGCCTGCCGGCGGCGTGCCGGTCTGCAGGCGCGCGTTGGCCGGCAGGATCGTGAACTCGGCGTTCGGCGCATCGAACGACACCACCTGCACGGTCGGCGCGCCGGCATACATCTGCGCCTTGTTGAATGCATACAGACGTGGATTCTGGAACGCACCGTCGGCCGCATAGCCCAGCAGGTTGACCGACATGTAGATGCCGTCGGGCCAGACGCCGAATTTCGGATAGTCGCCGAGGCCCCCGACAATGTTGATCGAATAGAAATTCCAGCCGCCCGCAACCGGATCTCCGGTCCTGGACACCGCCAGGCACTGGAATTCGCCGGGTGGACTGACGACGTTGTCCGATCCGTCCAGCTGGTATGCGAAATCGGAAATCACCCAGCGATCCTCGAACGTGTCGTAGAGCACGACCGGATCGCCGAGGTTGTCGGTGTCGCACAGGTTGCCAAAGTTGCCCTGGCTCATCAGCGCATCGAACGTGAACGCGGTGACGCGCACTCCGGTCGACTTGTCGTAAATGCCGACCGAGGTGTTGACGGTTTCGATGAAATACACGGGGCCGACGTCGCCGTTCGCGTCCGGCGGATGCGACGCACCCCAGTTGTCGAAGTCCAGGCCGGCAAAACTCGCAGTCGGCGCCGGCGCAGCGGCGGTCGCAACCGGCGCCGCGGCGTCCGCCTGCTGATGCGGAATGCTGCCGGGCAGTTCGATCGGCGTTGCGGCGGGACTGGCGTGCACGGGACGTTCGTGCTTGCGCACAGCCCCGCGCGGGAGGTTGCGAAGATCGAGCGCGGTGCTGCCGCCGCGCTTCATCGCCGTTTCGAGCGGGCTCCCGATCTGCCCGGGTTGCGGCGCCTGCACCGCAACGTCACTGGCCACCTCTTGCGGCATGGCCGCGAAGCAGACGGCAAACGACGATACGACGAGCAAAGCCGTATATAGATGCTTCATGCAGCCCCCCGGTATGCATCAGCGACGATCAGGCAACTTCGGGCACTCGCGCGGTGCACTGCAGCCAACGCGCTCGGCCGTGCCGACTATACCAAGCAACCCGGAAGGTCGCCCGCGCCGCCGGAAAATTTACACAGGCGATGATGGCCGATACCGTTCAGCTTGCACCTATGCCATGCCGATTGGCGCGAAAGTACCGAAGCCTGGCGTTATGGGCGGCCGGTCGATACGCAGTCCAGACGTGCCGATGAAATCGTGCGGGCAGGAATGTTTCTTCCGGACTGCTTTGCGCTTGCGCCTTGCAGGCGAGCCGCAGATCGCGGCGGCGAAAGCATCACGCGATCACGATGCCGTTGCGCCCCGACGCCTTGGCGCGGTACAGCGCCTGGTCGGCGGTCTTGAGCACTTCTTCCGGCGTGCGGGCGACGGCATCGCGTTCAGCCAGTCCGATGCTGATCGTCACGCGCACGTCGTTCGCCTGGTCGCGGCGCACGGCCTGCGTGCGCCGGCGCGGATTCGGCACCGAGCGGATGCGCACGCGTGACTGTTCGACGCGTTGCCGTGCCGCTTCGCACGCCTCCGCCGCGCGTGCGTGCGCGCTGCCGAACAGCACGCAGAATTCTTCGCCGCCGAAACGAAACGCGCGGCCGCCGCGAATCGCGCGCAGCTGTGCCGCCACCGCCTTGAGCACCAGGTCGCCGGCGGCGTGTCCATGCGTGTCGTTGAAGCGCTTGAAGTGATCGATGTCGACCATCGCCACCGCGTAGTCGCCGGACAGGCGTGTGAGCGCCTCGTCGAGCGCGCGCCGGTTCGGCAACCCCGAAAGCGTGTCGATGAACGCCATGCGGAATGACGCATAGAGGATGGCGAGAACGGCGAGCACCCCGGCGACGGTCAGCGCGGCGATGGCGGAATTGCCGTGCGCGAACGGCGAGAGCGCAAGCGCGGCACATGCCAGCACGATGGCGAGGCCGCCCTCCATCGGACCGCCGCGCAATGCGCCGCGCAGCGCACATGCGCCGCCAGCAATCACGACCAGTCCCGCGGCACTCGCCGCGGCGCTGCAGGGCAACACGCCCAGCGGCAGCGATCGGTGCAGCGCCGACCAGACATGCGCCGGAGCGGCAAACACCAGCCACACCGCAATCGTGGTGGCAAACAGCAGCAACAGGTTGCCGCGCGCCAGCAGCCCGCGCTCGGGCAACGCGGCGGCAGCGAGCAGCAGCCATGGACTGAACATCTGCGCAGCATCCTCGCGTCCGGCAACCGGCGCCGGATAACCGGTCAGCGCGGCCGCGGCCAGTGTCAGCGGCAGCAAGACCAGAAAGGCACGGTTGCGGCGGAATGCCAGCGCGAGCAGCAGCGCGACCAGATTGACCAGTGGCGCGACCAGCGGCGGCAGTGCTTCGCTCACCGCGTCACGGCCATCGGTATTGCCCGCCAGCGCGGACGACGCGGCGCCGCTTGCCGCTGCACGGTAACGACACGGGCGCCCGCCCGCCATCCGGCAACGATTTCGTCATTCGCGTTGCGCGCCGCCATCGTTCCCACCCTGCCACAAAGCCGCGAAGCTTACCGTGACCGCCAGCAGGCTCAAAAACTGCGACCGGCACTGCGCCCAAGGATGCACCATCTGATCGATCGCGCGCGGATCGAACGCCCCGCAGTACGACCGACCGTGCCCAAGGCCAGTGCGGGCGCGCTGTTCGATGGCTCACACGTGCTTGCGGCGAGGTCCGCGCATTCAGGCGACGCGAGGGCTGTTCCTGCTTCACTGACCGCTCCCGGCCGTCGCTCGCATCCAACGCCATTGAAATTAATTATACAGTTAATTATAATCGAGTCATGCCGCAAAAAAACGCCAGGAAACCACGTCGTCCAGGTCGGCCGCGTGCCGCCGGGGCGGACCTGCGCGAGCGTGTGCTCGATGCGGCGCTGGCCTGCTTCGCGCGCCAGGGCATTGCCGCGACGCCACTGCGGGCGATTGCCGAGGCGGCGCAGGTCACGCCCGCGCTGCTGCACTACTACTTCGGCAGCAAGCCGCCGCTGATCGAGGCGGTAATCGCCGAGCGCCTGCTGCCGGTGATTGCCGAAATGCGTGCCCAGTTGCAGCGCGCCGAAGACGATCACGCCGCGTTGATCGCCGGCTTCGTCAACACGGCATTCGAGTTGATCGCGCGCCATCCGTGGTTTCCGCCGCTGTGGGCGCGGGAAGTGCTCAGTGACGGCGGCGCGCTGCGCGAACTGATCGTCACGCGCATCGCGCCGCAGATTCCCAAGCAGTTCGAGCAGCGCTTCCGCGCGGCGCAGCAGCGCGGCGAACTGAATCCCGATCTCGACTCGCGCCTGCTGGTCGTGTCGCTGATCGGACTGACCCTGTTCGCGGCCGCGAGCGCGCCGATCTGGCGCCGCGTGTTCCAGGCGGACGACATCGACACCGATATGCTGCGCCGGCATACGCTGGCGCTGCTCGATCGCGGCATCGGCGCATGAATCAGGAGGCCCGCATGAAAACCGTTCGTGTCCATCGCAACCCCGAATGCCCGAAATGCGGCGCCTACGCGCGCTGGCATTGCCGGCTCGACTGGCTCGACCGCGTCGAGACGTCGACCGCCACGCCGCAGGGACATGCCGCGCTGCGCGTCGGCGAAGTCATCGTCGAGGACCTGCGCGCCTTCACGCTGCACGAAGGCGCCGATGCGTTCGCCGTGCTGGCGCGTCAGGTTCCCGCCTACTGGCCGCTGCTGGCACTGCTGCCGATTGCGCCGGTGCGGCGCGCGCTCGAGCGCGAAATGCGCGGTGCCTGCGACGCATCGTGCGAACTGCCGTCATGAAGCCGATACTGCTCGCGTTCGCGGCTCTGCCGATGTTGCTCGCCGGCTGCCATCACGACGACAGCCCGCCGCCGCTGCTCGGCACGCTCGAGTGGGATCGCATCGCGGCGGTGGCCGAGGTATCCGAGCCGATCACGCAGATCCTGGTGAAGGAAGGCGACCAGGTCGAGGCGAACCAGTTGTTGCTGACGCTCGATGCGCGCCGCACGCAGGCGCAGCTGGATGCCGCGCGCGCGGACGAACAGCGCCTGGCTGCGGCGCTCGACGAATTGCGCCACGGTGCGCGCATCGAGACGATCGACGCGTCGCGCGCCGCGCTGGCCCGTACGCAGGCGACCGTGACCAATGCGCAGCTCGCGCGCGATCGCGCCGCCGAGATCCGCAAGAAGGGCCTGAACAGCCAGTCCGAACTCGACAATGCCGATGCGGCGTTGCGCCAGGCGAAGGCGGACGCGAACGCTGCGCGCGCCAATCTCGACGAACTGCTGCACGGCACGCGGCCGGAAGACCTCGCCCAGGGCGAAGCGCAACTGGCGCAGGCGCAGGCGACGCTGACGCAGCTGTCGGTCACGCTCGAACGTCTGAGCGTGCGCGCGCCGCGCGCGGGCCGCGTCGACACGCTGCCATTCAAGCTCGGCGACCGCCCGGCGCAGGGCGCCGGCGTGGTCAGCCTGCTGGTCGGCGATGCGCCGTATGCGCGCGTGTTCGTGCCGGAGACGCAGCGCGTCGGCATCAGGCAGGGGGCGCGCTTCAACATCAAGGTCGAGGGTATCGACAAGCCTTTTACGGCGACCGCGCTGCGCATCGCCAGCGAAGCGAGCTTCACGCCGTACTATGCGCTGACCGGCGACGACGCGAGCCGGCTCGTCTATCGTGCCGAGCTCGGGCTTGATGGCGCCAGCGCGCGCGACCTGCCGGCAGGCATTCCGTGCCAGGCCACGGCGCGATGAACCGGCCGCAAAACTACCGCGCTCGGCACCCTGCGCGCCTTCGCTCGCTGCGGCTTGCGACAGGTTCATCCGATAGTTCTGGCGCTTCGGTGCAAGGCCAGTGAGCGCATCGGTGCTACAGGCGGACTCGAATCGGGCGCAACGTGTCGGGGAAGTCGCCATCCGCGCGCGCGGGTTGACCAGGCGCTTCGGCAGCGTGGTTGCCGTCGACAATGTCGATCTGAACGTGGAACGCGCGCAGGTTTATGGTTTCCTCGGGCCGAACGGCTCGGGCAAATCGACGACGATCCGCATGCTCTGCGGCCTGTTGCTGCCGAGCGCCGGCGACATCGAAGTGCTCGGCTACAGGATTCCGGAACAGGCCGAACTGCTCAAGCGCCGCATCGGCTACATGACGCAGAAGTTCTCGCTGTACGACGACCTTACCGTCTACGAGAACCTGGACTTCGTCGCCGCCGTGCACGAGTTCGATCGTGCCCGCGCGAAAAAGCGTATCGACGAGCTGCTCGATCGCTACTGGCTCGGCGACATGCGCAGGCGTCTGGCCAGCACGTTGTCCGGTGGCCAGAAGCAGCGCCTTGCACTCGCCGCGTCGGTGCTGCACGCGCCGGACCTGCTGCTGCTGGATGAACCCACCAGTGCGGTCGATCCGCAATCGCGGCGCGAGTTCTGGGACTCGCTGTTCGACCTGGTCGACGGCGGCACGACGATCCTGGTCTCGACGCACTACATGGACGAGGCCGAACGCTGCCATCGCCTTGCGATCCTCGATCATGGCCGCCTGGTCGCCGACGGCAGTCCGCAGGAGCTGATGGACCGGCTGCCCGGCATGGCCTTGCTGGTCGAATGCACGAACGCGCGCAAGGCGCAGGTCGTACTGAATGGTTTTGCGGGCGTCATTGCCATGGCGCAGATCGGTGCACACCTGCGCGTGCTGACCGAAGGCGGCGACGCGCGTGCGGCGGTTGCGAAGAAACTGCACGAGGCGGGCGTTGAGGCCCACGTCGAGCAGACCGCGCCGAACCTCGAAGACGTATTCGTCGCCGCCACGCGCCGCCCGGATCGCGATCCTGCCGCGAGCGAGGCGCACGGATGAACCTGCGCCGCCTGCTGTCGATCGTCGTCAAGGAACTGCGCCAGCTGCGCCGCGACCGGCTGACGTTCGCCATGATCGTCGGCATCCCGACCATGCAGCTGCTGCTGTTCGGTTACGCGATCAATCTGGACATCCGCAACCTCGATGCGGCCGTGCTCGACCAGGCGCAGACCGCGCACTCGCGCGAGGTCATCTCTGCGCTCGGCGAAACGCACGTCATGAACTTCAAGTACCGCCTGAGCGTGCCGCAGCAGCTCGACGACCTGCTGCGCGCGGGCAAGATCAGCGCCGGGCTGGTGATTCCGCCCGACTTCGAGCGCCGCCTGATCGTGCAGGATCGCGTGCCGATGCAGATCGTCGTCGATGGTTCGGACCAGGTCACGCAACAGGCGGCGCGACAGCTCGCCGCACTGCCGCTGGCGGGCGTGTTGACGCCGGCCGGTTCGCAGAATCCGAACCAGACCGTCGGCAATGTGGAAATTGTCAACTTCTACAATCCGGAGCGCCTGGCGCCGGTCAACACCGTGCCGGGCCTGATCGGCGTGATCCTGACCATGACGATGGTGCTGTTCACGGCGATGGCGATCGTGCGCGAGCGCGAGCGCGGCAACCTCGAATTCCTGATCGCGACACCGGTATCGCCGGGCGAATTGACGATCGGCAAGGTGCTGCCGTTCGTCGGCATCGGCCTGATCCAGACCTCGGTCGTGCTGCTGCTCGGCACGCTGATCTTCCACGTGCCGATTCGCGGCACGCTGCTCGATGTCTACACCAGCGCGCTGGTCTTCATCATCGCCTCGCTGTCGCTCGGCGTGTTCATCTCGACGCTGGCGCAAACGCAGTTCCAGTCGATGCAGCTCGCGTTCTTCACGTTCCTGCCGCAGATCCTGCTGTCGGGCTTCATGTTTCCGTATGCCGGCATGCCGGCGCCGGCGCAGTGGCTCGCCGAAATCTTCCCGATGACGCATTTCGTGCGCCTGATCCGCGGCATCATGCTGCGCGGGTCCGGGCTGGGCGACCTGTGGCCCGAGCTCGCCGCGCTCGGCGCATTCACCGTGATCGTGCTGACCATCGCCGTGGCGCGCACGCGCAAGCGGCTGGATTGACGCAAGTCGCGGCCGACACGGTACGGATTGCGCGAA
>DATNFS010000005.1:0-6722 GCA_035606275.1 Rudaea sp. | reverse complement strand
TTGGACGTCCAGACGGATGTGCGTTGCAGACCACCCGACGGCACCGAAACCGGTCGCGCCGGGCATATCGGCGTGAGCAAAAGTCATTTGTGCCGCGGGCGGCAGCGCACCTACCCTGCCCGGCAGGCAGTATCCGCACTCTCATGAAGCTCTACCCGATATTCGCGAATCTGGACAATCTGGCGGTGCTTGTCGTCGGCGGCGGCGAGGTTGCCGTGCGCAAGTGTCGCGCCCTGCTCGATGCCGGCGGCCGCGTGACCGTGGGCGCGCCGCAGTTGCACGCGCAACTGCTGCAATGGCGCGAAAGCGGCAGGATCCGCCATATCGAGGGCGAATTCGACGAAAGCTGGCTGAGCGGCGCCTGGCTGGCTGTTGCGGCCACCGGCGAGGAGACGATCAATCGTCGCATCGCCGACGCCGCGCGGACGCACCGCATCCTCGTCAACGTTGTCGACGATGCGCGGCTTTCCACGTTCCACGTGCCGGCCGTGATCGATCGCGCGCCGCTGCAGATCGCGATTTCGTCCGGAGGCGCGGCCCCGATGCTGGCGTGCTGGCTCAGGGAGCACCTCGAAGCGGTACTCGATCATGCCCTTGGCCCGCTGGCCATGCTGCTCGATCGGTTCCGCGGCCGCATTCGCGCTCGCTTTCACGATGTTGCCGCGCGTCGCGCCTTCTACACACGTTTCATCGGCGGCGGGGCGCTGTCACTGCTGCGACGCCGGCGCACGCTCGAGGCGCAGAAGGAATTGGACCGCGCCTTGCGCGAAGAACCGGAGCAACGCGTCGGCAGCGTCGCGCTGGTTGGCGCCGGCCCCGGCGATCCCGGCTTGCTGACGCTGCGCGCATTGCGCGTGTTGAACGAGGCCGATGTCATTCTGCACGACCGTCTCGTGAGCGATGGCATCCTCGAACTCGCGCGGCGCGACGCCGAGCGGATCGCGGTCGGCAAGCAGGCCGGCAACCACCACGTCAGCCAGGAACAGATTCATGCGTTGCTGCTGCTGCACGCTCGCGCCGGCCGGCGCGTCGTGCGGCTCAAGGGGGGCGACCCGTTCGTTTTCGGCCGCGGCGGCGAAGAGATGGAATTCCTGCGCGCCCATGAAATTGCCTACGAGGTCGTGCCCGGCATCACCGCGGCGCTCGCCTGCGCGGCCTATGCCGGCGTGCCGCTCACGCATCGCGATCATGCACAGTCGGTGCGCTTCGTGACGGCGCATGCGCGCGAGACGATCGACAGCCTCGACTGGAAGTCGCTTGCCGCGCCACGACAGACGCTGGCGATCTACATGGGCGTGGCGCAACTGGGATTGCTGTGCGAGCGCCTGCAGGCGGCGGGAAAACCGCGCTCGACACCGGTCGCGATCGTTGAAAACGGCACGCGCAGCGAACAGCGCATCATCGTGTCGACATTGCGCGAGCTCGATGGCCTGGCGCAACGCCATGCCTTGCAATCGCCGGCGTTGCTGATCATCGGCGAGGTCGCGGCACTCGCCGAGCGCCTGGCATGGTTTGGCGCGGCGCCGATCCGCGATGACGCTACGGCACCGGCGCCGGAAGTCCCACAAAAGGCCGCTGCCTGACGCTTGAAATGCGAGCGCGCGGATCGCGTATCCGGCTGCATCCGCACATCCGGTGAGTTCGCGAACGCACGTGCCCGCCAGCGGCAGTCGCGCGGCACACGCAGGCAGATGCGCGTGCGCGTACTGCGGGCGGTGCCGTATCAATGCGCCGAGGTTGCGGCTGCAGCGCGGCGCTTGTCGTTGGCGTCGAAGTACGGCGCGTGCGTCTTGCGCGGCAGATAGCGGCCGGCGCCGCGTTCGGCACGCAATATTCCGTTCGCCCAGACGACCTTGCCGGCGGCGATCGTCTGGTCGGCAATGCCCTTGACCGTACGCCCCTCGAAGACGTTGAAATCGACGTTCTGGTGATGCGTTTTTGCCGAAATCGTGCGTGACGAATTCGCATCCCATATGACCAGATCGGCGTCGGCCCCGACTTCGACCGCGCCCTTGCGCGGATAGAGATTGAAGATGCGCGCGGCGTTGGTCGAAGTGACCTGCACGAATTCGCTCGGCGTCAGCCGGCCGCTTTCGACGCCGTAGTGCCAGAGCAGCGACATGCGGTCTTCGATGCCGCCACAGCCGTTCGGAATCTTGGTGAAATCATCGCGCCCGGCCGCTTTCTGCGGGGCACAGAAGCAGCAGTGATCCGTCGCGGTCGTCTGCAGATGTCCGGCCTGCAAGGCTCTCCAGAGAAATTCCTGGTGCTCCTTGGGGCGAAACGGCGGGCTCATGACATGCGCGGCAGCGCGCGTGAAATCCGGGTCGAGATAGACCGAATCGTCGATCAGCAGATGGCCTGCCAGTACTTCGCCGAACACCCGCTGGCCTTCGCCGCGCGCACGCGCGATTGCCTCGACCGACTGCCGCGCAGAATTGTGCACGATGTACAACGGCACACCGATTACTTCGGCCAGGCGGATCGCGCGATTGGCCGCCTCGCCCTCCACCGCTGGCGGACGCGACAACGGGTGTCCGGCAGGCGATGTGATGCCCCTGGCCATGACTTCCTTCTGCAGCTGGAACACGAGTTCGCCGTTCTCCGCGTGCACCGTCGGCAGCGCACCGAGTTCGAGCGCGCGGCGAAAGCTGTTCACCAGAACCTCGTCGTCGCACATGATGGCATTCTTGTACGCCATGAAATGCTTGAAGCTCGCGACGCCGTGTTCCTTGGCAAGAATTCCTATCTCGCGATGCACGCTTTCGTCCCACCAGGTAACGGCGACGTGGAATGCGTAGTCGGCGGCGGCTTTGCCGGCCCAGCCGCGCCATTGTTGGAATGCCTCGAGCAGTGACTGCCGCGGGTTGGGAATCACGAAATCGATGATGCTGGTCGTGCCGCCGGCAAGCCCTGCTGCCGTGCCGGTGTAGAAGTCGTCGCTGGCCACCGTGCCCATGAACGGCAATTCCATGTGCGTATGCGGGTCGATGCCGCCCGGAATCACGTAGCGGTCGCCCGCATCGACGACCTGCGCGCCGGCCGGCGCGTCGATCGACGGTGCGATCCGCACGATCCGCCCTTCTTCGCACAACACGTCCGCCCGATAACCGTGCGTCGCATCAAGCACCGTGCCGCCGCGTATCAACAATGACATCAGACTCTCCGGATTTTCGAACGCCATGACGCGGAATTCTTGCTCAAACGCGGGTCTCCACCACGGCCGGCGACGGCTGGCGTCCGCGCATCAGCACTGCGTAGACGATCGCCGAAATCGCCAGTCCGACGAACCACGCATAGGCATACAGGGTCTTGAACGACGGCGGCACGGCGGCAAACGCGTCGGGGAATGCCGCATTGAGAAAGCCCGGCAGGTTCGGCAGCACGCCGAGCAGCAGCGCGATCACGGCGGCCGGATTCCAGCCGTTGCGATAGGCGTATTCGCCGCGTTCGGCGAACAGTGCCGCGGTGTCGAGCTGCGTGCCGCGCAGGAAATAGTAATCGACCATCATGATGCCGGCGACGGGGCCGAGCAGCGCCGAGTAGCCGACCAGCCAGGTGAAAATGTAGCCTTGTGTACTCGCCAGGATCTTCCACGGCATCGACAACAGCGCGACGAACGCCGTGATCAGGCCGCCGCTCCGGTACGAGATGCGCTTCGGTGCAAGACTGGCGAAATCGTACGCCGGACCGACCAGGTTCGCGGCAAGGTTCACGCACATCGTGTCGAGCGTCAGGATGAACAGCGCGACGCCGACGCCGACGCCGGTGAACTTCGCCGACAGGTCGACCGGGTCCCAGATTGCCTTGCTGTAGATGACCACGGTCGCCGACGTCACGACGACCGACATCAGCGCGAGCAATCCCATCGGCAGCGGCAGGCCGATGGTCTGCCCGATCAACTGATCGCGCTGGGAACGCGCGAAACGCGTGAAGTCGGGAATATTCAGGGCCAGCGTTGCCCAGAACCCGACCATTGCCGTCAGCGACGGCCAGAACACCATCCAGAATTGGCCATCCTTCTTGCCGCCGGCGACGAACTGCGACGGCATCTGCATCATCGAGCCGAAGCCGCCGGCGTTGTCGACTGCCCACCACACCAGCACGAGGCACATGACGATCTTGATCGGCGCGGAGAACGTTTCGAGCCAGCGGATCGAATCGGTTCCGTGCATCACGAAATACAGCTGCATTGCCCAGAACGCCAGAAAGCACAGCAGTTGCGCCGGATTGATGCCCAGCAGCGGGAGGATGTCGCCACCCAGCGCGTTGCCGGTCAGAATGTTCAGCAGCGTGTAGATCGCAAGGCCACCGAACCAGGTCTGGATACCGTACCAGCCACAGGCGACGACCGCGCGCAGCAAAGCCGGCAGTCGTGCGCCGACCGTGCCGAACGACGAGCGCACCAGCACCGCGTACGGTATGCCGTATTTTGTGCCGGCGTGGCCGATCAACAGCATCGGCACCAGCACGATCGCGTTGCCGAGCAGCACGGTCGTCACGGCCTGCCAGGGCGACATGCCCTGGTCGATCAGGCCGGCCGCGAGCGTGTATGACGGGATGCACATGACCATGCCGATCCACAGCGCCGCGAAGTGATACCAGGTCCACGTCCGCTGCGCCGCTGTCGTCGGCGCGAGATCCGCGTTGTACAGCGCCCCCTGTTCTATGCTCATTCCTTCTCCCTCTACTCAAGACAAGACCAAGAGCTTGAACCACGAAGAACACGAAGACCACGAAGGATCACGAAGACAAAACCGATAAGCGAGGCTCTACATGATCGAACGGCTACTGCACGAGAAGATCTGCTTTTCGTATCGACTGCCGTTTGCCGAACCCTGGCCCTTGCATTTGAACACTCCCTTGCTCTTCTTCGTGGCTCCTCCTTCGTGCCCTTCGTGCCTTCGTGGTTCATCTTCGGGTCTTCGGACTCGCGTTCGGTGCTTTCGTATTGACTACGGTTTGCCGAACCCTGGCCCTTGCATTTGAACACTCCATTGCTCTTCTTCGCGGTTCCTCCCTCGTGCCCTTCGTGTCTTCGTGGTCCATCTTCGGGTCTTCGGACCCGCGTCACGCCTCGACCTTGCGCATCGGGTTGTTCGGATGCGTGGTCCAGTCGGCGTGCGCGGCGTGATCGACGCGCTCCATCGTGATGCAGCCGTCGACCGGACAGACGTGCATGCACAGGTTGCAGCCGACACACTCGCTGTCGATCACCTCGAAGTGGCGCACGCCGTCCCGTTCCTTCGTGATCGCCTGGTGTGCCGTGTCCTCGCACGCGATATGGCACAGGCCGCACTGGATGCATTTTCCCTGGTCGATGCGCGCCTTGATGTCGTAGTTGAGATTGAGGAATTGCCAGTCGGTGACGTTGCCGATCGCCCGGCCGCGGAAGTCGTCGATGCGAGCGTAGCCCTTGCTGTCCATCCAGTTGGACAGGCCGGCGATCATGTCGTCGACGATGCGGAAACCGTAGTGCATCGCGGCCGTGCAGACCTGCACGCTGCCCGCGCCGAGCGCAATGAATTCGGCGGCGTCGCGCCACGTGCCAATGCCGCCGATCGCGGAAATCGGTTTGCCGTGCGTCGGCGGATTGCGCGAGATTTCGGCGACCATGGCCAGCGCGATCGGCCGCACGGCCGGGCCGCAATAACCGCCGTGCGTACCCTTGCCGTCGACGGTCGGCGTCGGCGCCATCAGGTCCAGATCGATCGACGTGATCGAGTTGATCGTGTTGATCAGCGACACCGCGTCGGCACCACCGGCAAACGCGGCGCTCGCCGGCTTGCGGATGTCGGTGATGTTCGGCGTCAGCTTGACGATGCACGGCAGGCGCGAATGCTGCTTGACCCAGCGCGCGACCATCTCGATGTATTCCGGCACCTGGCCGACCGCCGAGCCCATGCCACGCTCGGACATGCCGTGCGGGCAGCCGAAATTGAGTTCCACCGCATCGGCACCGGTGTCCTCGACCATCGGCAGGATGCGCTTCCACGATGCTTCGTCGCACGGCACCATCAGCGATACGATCATCGCGCGCTCAGGCCAGTCGCGCTTGACCTGGCGAATCTCGTCGAGATTGACCTGCAGCGGCCGGTCGGTAATCAGTTCGATGTTGTTCAGTCCGGCGATGCGCTGGCCGTTCCACTGCACGGCGCCGTAGCGCGAGCTGACGTTGACGATGTGCGGATCCTCGCCGAGCGTCTTCCAGACCACACCGCCCCAACCCGCCTCGAACGCCCGGTTGACGTTGTAGGCCTTGTCGGTCGGCGGAGCGGACGCCAGCCAGAACGGGTTCGGCGAACGGATGCCGGCGAAGTTGCAGGACAGATCAGCCATGTGCTTGCCCTCTCCTGGCGGTTTGCGCCGCCAGCGTGCGGTCGATCGCTCGCGCCGCGCGCTTGCCGTCTTCCACCGCCTGCACCGTCAGGTCGACGCCGCTGCCGATGCAATCGCCGCCGGCCCAGACGCCGGGCAGCGAGGTCGCATGGTCGGCATCGACCACAACGCGACCTTTTTCGATTTTGAGTGCGTGATCCCTGGCATCCAGCGCCTGGCCGACCGCTTTGAGCACGAAGTCCGCCGGCACGATCAGGCGTTCGCCGGTGCCGACCAGCCGCCGGTCGGCATCGAGCTTCGTGTACTCGAACTCGACTCCGGTTACTTTGCCGCCGGAACCCAATATGCGCCTGGGCTGCACCCATTCGACCAGCGTCACGCCC
>DATNFS010000004.1:0-14103 GCA_035606275.1 Rudaea sp. | reverse complement strand
AATTCGAGCGGCCGGAAGCGCGCCTTGTAGTCCATTTTCGGGTGGCCTTCGATCCAGTAGCCGAGATAGACGTGCGGCAATTGCCGCTCGCGCGCCAGTTCGACCTGGCGCAGGATCGCGTAGATGCCGAGCCCGCGGCCGCGCTCGGCCGGGTCGAAGAACGTGTAGACGGCGGAGAGTCCGCAGCTGGCAAAATCGGTCACGGCAACCGCGACGAGTCGGCCGCGCAGGCGCAGCGCGACGAAGCGCGTCGGGCTCCACGGCGTGTACAGGAAGCGCGTGAAATCGTCGGCGGCCGGATTGTCCATGCCGCCGCCGGCATGGCGCAGGTCGAGGTAGCGCCGGTACAGGTCGAAGTACTCGTCGCTGCAGGCCGGCGTCTCCAGGATCAGCTCCAGGTCTGCGTTGCGGCGCAGGCAGCGGCGCTGGCTGCGATCGGGCCGGAATGCATCGACCGGCACGCGCGCCGGCACGCACGCGCGGCAGCGCCGGCAATGCGGATGGTAGACGTGACTTCCGGCGCGCCGGTAGCCGCGCAGCAGCGCGGCATCGTAGATCTGGGCAAGGTGCGGCGAAGCCGGATCGATCACGAGGTTCTGCGCCGTGCGCTCGGCGAAGTATCCGCACGGGTGCGGCAACGTCTGGAACAGGCGGACCGTTTCCGACTTCATGCCGATATTCTAGCGCGCGTCGCGGCGTCCGGCGGCCGTTGCAAGCGGTCTTTTCCGTCAGCTGCGTGCCGCGATTTCGTCGACGTGCCGCAGCAGGTCGGCCGGGTCTTCGTAGACGCGAAACGCACCCGCACGGGCCAATTCCTCTTCGCCGTAGCCGCCGGACAGCAATCCGACGCCGAGCGCCCGCGCGCGTTGCGCCGCGAGCATGTCCCAGATGCTGTCGCCGAGCACCAGCGCGTTGTGGATGTCGACGCCCAGACGCGCGGCGGCGGTGACGAACAGGTCCGGGTCCGGCTTGGCGTGGCGCACCTGGTCGCGCGTGACGACCGGGATGCGCTGCGGGTCGACGCCGAGCGCATCGAGGTTGTGCCGGGCCGTCTCCATGCGGCCGCTGGTCGCGATCGCCCATGGGATCTTCTGCTCGGTCAGCCAGGCGAGCAGTTCGACGGCGCCCGGCAACGGGCGCACCGAGCCGGCGCGGCCCTGATATGCCGCCGCGTGCGCGCGGCGCAGGCGATCGACACGCTCCGGCGTTATGTCGATGCCGGTCTCGCGCAGCAGGATGTGCGTGAACAATCCGCCGCTCATGCCGATCTTGCGATGGATGCGCCAGACCGACAGCGGAATGCCTTCGCTGTCGAGCGCCTCCTTCCATGCCAGCACGTGCTGGTAGACGCTGTCCACCAGCGTGCCGTCGAGGTCGAACAGGAATGCCGATTCGGCGCGCGCCATGCGATTTCCTTCGGCTGTGGCTAGAAGATGTTCAGGACGTGAAATGCGTTGAGCAGGATCAGCGCCACGATGACCGCCAGCAGGAAGATGCGGATGCGCCAGGCGATGGCCTTGCGCTTGCCGGCAGCTGCCTCGGGGCCGCTGCGCGCCAGCGCGAGTTCTTCGGCGAAGCGCGTGGCCGGTTCGATGCCGGCGTCACGCAGCAGCGCGCGTGCGCGCGGCTGGTCTTCGGCCTTGACGATCCACACCTGCGGCCAGCTGTCGCGCTCGGGCGGGCTGGAATAGCTGGCGCGCTTGTAGTCGCGCCCGGCCCAGCTGCGATGGTTGGTCACGCTGGTCTGGATGCCCGCATCGCGCAGCATGGCCACGACGCGTTCGACATTTTCCACTCGTGGAGATGTATAAATCTGGCGCATGTCAGTCGGGAGTCGGAAGTCGGGAGGCCATTGCAACTCAGTCCGGCAAGATCCGGATCAGCCCTTCCTGCGCGGTCGAAGCGACGAGGCGCCCGTCGCGCGCATAGATCATGCCACGCGTCAGGCCACGTGCTCCCTGCGCGCTCGGGCTGTCGCACGAATACAGCAGCCAGTCGTCGACCCGCAACGGCCGGTGGAACCACAGCGCATGGTCGAGGCTGGCGACCTGCACGTTGTGCTGCAGGTAGGAAATACCGTGCGGCAGCATCGCGGTGCCGATCAGGTGGAAATCCGATGCATAGGCCAGCATCGACCGCTGCAGCCCATCGTCGTCCGGCGCGCGATCGATCAGGCGGAACCAGATCTGCTGGAACGGCGGGCGTTTTTCCGGCTGGATCTCGTTGCGCCGCGACACGTAGCGGAATTCGAACGCGGACTTGCGGCTGAGCCAGCGCTGCAGCTTGACCGGCATCTTGGCAAGCTCTTCGGCCGGTATCTGCGTGGGCGGCGCGAGATCCTCGGGCATCGGCACCGCCGGCATGTCGAACTGGTGCTCGGCGCCGGCTTCGGCGACCTGGAACGACGCCGCAAAATTTAAGATCGGCTGGCCGTGCTGAATCGCCACGACCCGACGTACCGAAAAGCTCTTGCCGTCGCGCGAACGGTCGACGTTGTAGACGATCGGCGCCTCGATGTCGCCGGCGCGCAGGAAGTAGGCATGCAGCGAGTGCACGATGCGGCCGCCGTCGACAGTCTGCTGCGCCGCCGACAGCGCCTGGCCGAGCACCTGGCCGCCGAACACATTGCGCGTGCCGATGTCGCGGCTCTGGCCGCGGAACAGGTCTTCCTCGATGCGCTCGAGCCTGAGCAGATCGATCAGTTCGTCGACGATGGGGTTGGGCATGCGCGAGGTGTGTTTCGAAAAGGGGCCGCAATTATACCTGCCGGCCCGGTGCGGATTTCCGGCCTCGCAGCGGCAACCGACAGTCAGTGCTTGAGGCGTTGCAGGCCGGAGGCGGGAACGATCTCGTCCCACGGAAACAGCGGTCCCGGATCCTGGCGTCGCGCCAGCAGGATGGACGGATCGTCGCTGGCCGGCTCGAGGCGACGATCCAGGTCCTCGTGCCCGGCGATGTAGCGCAGGTTCGGCAGGTCGTTGCGCAGCTGGCGCAGCAGCGCCAGCAGCGCGTCGATCTGCGGCTTCGTGTACGGCACGGTAAAGGCCTGGTAGCGGCTGTCGCCCCAGTGCGGATAGCGGCCGATATTGGCGATCTCGATGCCGATCGAACGCGGGTTGTAGCCGTAGGTGTGCTGCGCGACGCGATCATCGGCCACGAAGCGATGCACCGCGCCATCGAAGTCGATGTAGTAATGGCCGCTGTTGCCGGTGCGCGATTTTTCGTAGCGGATGCGCTCGCCGAACTCGCGCGCCATCGCCATGTCCGGCAGTTCGGTGCAGTGAATCACGATCAGGTCGACGTCGGCCAACGCGCGGCGCTCCAGATGCGCCTCGTACGGCAAGGGCCAGTCGTGGATGGCAAGGTCGGCAGGCATGCGACGCAGCGTCGAGTGTTGCGGATCGCCAGTGTCGCACGTGCAAATCGGGCGTGCCACCGCCCCGGATTTGCGATAATGCCGTGATGAAACCCTTCCTGGTGCTTTCCCACGGACTCGAAAGCGGACCCGACGCGACCAAGGTCAGCGCGTTGGCGCGCATTGCCGCGCCGCTTGGCTTCGACAGCGTGCGGCCCGATTATCGCGACCTCGACGCCGGCCGCGACGTGCGCCGCATCGACGAGCGCATCGCACGGCTGAAGCTCGATGCAGCGCAACGCGGGCCGGTGATTCTCGCAGGGTCCAGCATGGGCGCATTCACGTCCGCGCTGGCGTCGACCGAGATCGACTGCGTCGGCCTGTTCCTGATTGCTCTGCCGCTCGCGATCCCCGGATATCGGCGCGAGTTCAAGGTGGCCGCGGTGCCGACCGTGCTGGTGCATGGCTGGAACGACGAGCTGTGCCCGGTCGACGACGCGATCGCCTTTGCGCGCGCACGCGGAGCCGCGATCACACTGGTGCGCGATGATCATCGGCTCGGCGGGCACGTCGATTTCGTCGCCGAACAGTTCCGCCTCTTTCTCGGCCGCTTCTGACGATGCGCGATTTTTTCGCCAGTTGCCCGAAGGGCCTGGAGTACTTGCTGGTCGACGAGTTGAAGGCGCTCGGCGCAACCGATGTGCACGAGGCGCTGGCGGGCGTGCGCTTTCGCGGCGAGCTCGAGGCCGGTTACACGGCTTGCCTGTGGTCGCGCCTGGCGAGCCGCGTGCTGATGCCGCTGGCCGAGTTCGCGGTCGACGACGCGGATGCGCTCTACCCCGGCGTGCAGGCGATCGACTGGAGCGAGCATCTCGATGTCGATGCGACGTTCGCCGTCGACGCCGTCGGCAGCAGCGAGGGTCTGACGCACAGCCAGTACGCGGCGTTGCGCGTCAAAGACGCGATCGTCGACCAGTTCCGCGAGCGCAGCGGCGAACGGCCGAACGTCGATACCGAGCGGCCGGCAGTGCGCGTGAACCTGGTTCTGCGCCGTGGACGTGCGATCGTCGGCCTCGATCTGTCGGGCGCGCCGCTGCACCAGCGCGGCTACCGGCGCGGCCGCGGTATTGCGCCGCTCAAGGAAAACCTCGCGGCCGCGATGTTGCTGCGCGCCGGCTGGCCGGCCGTGCATGCGGCCGGCGGCGGACTGGTCGATCCATTGTGCGGCTCCGGCACGCTGCTGATCGAAGCGGCGCTGATGGCGGCCGACGTCGCGCCCGGGTTGCGCCGCGACTACTTCGGCTTCCTCGGCTGGCGCGGGCACGATGCAGCATTGTGGAAGACGCTGCATGACGCTGCGCGGGAGAGCGCTACGGCCGGCCTGCAGTCGCTCAAGCCATTGTTCTACGGCTTCGACCAGGATCCCGCGGTGCTGAACGAGGCCAGGCACAACGCGCAGCATGCGCTGTTGTCGGGCTTCATCCATTGCGGCCGCCAGTCGCTCGAGCACCTGCACCGGCCGCACGAACTGGCGCAACCCGGGCTCGTGATCTGCAATCCGCCGTATGGCGAGCGCATGCACGGCGATGGACCGACTGCTGCGCTGTATCGCCAGCTCGGCACGAAGCTCAAGGCGGAATTCCCGGGCTGGCGCGCCTGCGTGATCACCTCGGATGAAGAACTCGGCCGCGCGATCGGCCTGCGTGCGGAAAAAAAGTACAAGCTGTTCAACGGTGCGCTGGAATGCGTGCTGCTGCTGTTCGACATTGCCGCGGCGGATGCCGTACCGATGGCGCCGAAGCCGCTTTCAGACGGCGCACGGATGTTGAAGAACCGCATCGAGAAGAATTTCCGCCACCTGCGCAAGCGCGCCGAGCGCGAAGGCATCGATTGCTGGCGCGTCTACGATGCCGATCTGCCGGAATACGCATCGGCGATCGACATCTATCGAACCCTTGCCGGCGACGTCTATCTCCATGTCCAGGAATACCAGGCGCCCGCCAGCATCGACGAGAATCTGGCGCGCGCGCGCTTGCGCGAAACCGTGCGCGTAGCGAGCGAGGCGCTGGGCGTGGCGCGCGAACGCGTCGCGCTCAAGACGCGCCAGCGCGGCAAGGGCGGGGAGAAGTACGGGCGGCTCGACCAGCGCGGCGAATTCCTGGAAGTCGGCGAGGGCGGCCTGGTCTTCTGGGTGAATTTGTGGGATTACCTCGACACCGGCCTGTTTCTCGACCACCGGCCTTTGCGTGCGCGCGTGCGCCAGCTCAGTCGCGACAAGCGTTTCCTCAACCTGTTCTGCTACACCGGCAGCGTCAGCGTCTATGCCGCCGCCGGCGGCGCGTCGGAAACGACCAGCGTCGACCTGTCGCAGACCTATCTCGACTGGGCGGCCAGCAACCTCGAGCGCAACGGCTTCGGCGGCGAGCGCGACAAGCTCGTGCGCGCCGACGCGATCGAGTTCCTGCAATCGCGCTCGGCGATGTACGACCTGATCTTCGTCGACCCGCCCACCTTCTCCAATTCCAAGCGCGCCGAGGATTTCGACGTGCAGCGCGATCACGTGCGGCTGCTGCAGCTTTGCGCCGAGCGGTTGTTGCCCGGCGGCACGATCGTGTTTTCGAACAACTTCCGCCGCTTCAAGCTCGATCGCGAGCGGCTGGAGGGTTTTGTGATCCGCGACACATCGGCGCAGTCGATTCCGTTCGACTTCGAGCGGAATTCGCGCATTCACCAGTGCTTCGAACTTCACAAAAAATGACATCGGTTCAGCCCCGGGCGGGTCTGGCTGAACAGCCTGATTTTTCGCGCAAATTTCAGTTGCAATTCAGATCGCGAACCGCATGATTGCAGTCGCGATCATCCGATCGCCTTTATGGGTCAACAGGAGAGCATCATGAATTTGCGCAAGCGTGGATTTCGTGCGATGGCTACGGGTCTGCTGATTGCAGCGGGCCTCGCGCTGACGCCAGCCGCGTTCGCCGGCGGCCACGTCAGCGTGGGCGTCAACCTGCCCGGTGTCAGCATCGGCTACGGTGGTCACCGCGGCTACGTCGGTGTGTACGCTCCGGCCTACGGGTATGCGTACGGTCCGGCGTACTACAGCAGTCCGGTCTACTACGATTACGGTCCGGCCTACTATGACGGGTACTACTATGGTCCGTCGGTCGCCTATTACGGCCCGGCCTACTATGGCGGGTACTACTACTCCGGCGGCCACCGCTACTACCGCGGCAGCTATCGCGGCGGATATCGCGGCGGCTACAGCGGCGGACACAGCTACCATGGTGGCAGCAGCCACTATCATCACTGAAGCCGGAGCCGCGCAGGCCGCGATCTTGGCCTGAGCTGAAAAGGCAAGTACAACCGCCCCGTCCTGCGTGAGCATGGCGGGGCTTTTTTTGTCTGCGGACACGGCTGCGCAGCCCCCGTTTGCTGGCCGCCGACGGCGCCGCACACTATGATAGCGGTCGCATTTGCCTGTGGATGTCTCGATGAAGCCTGTTCAGGGGCCCGGCGGCCGCCAGCCCGGAAAGTCCGGTGCGCCGGCCGCCTGGATCTTCTTCCGCCAGTGGCTGAAGAATCCGCTCGGTATCGCGGCGTTTTCTCCGTCCGGCCGACAGCTTGCGCGCCAGATGATCGCGGAACTGCCGGCGCATGCCAGCCGCGTGGTCGAGCTGGGCGGAGGCACCGGTGTCTTCACCCGGGCGATGCTCGAGCACGGAATCGCGGCGCGCAATTTGCTCGTGCTCGAGTTGAACGACGAGTTCTACCGGCATCTGTGCCACCAGTTTCCGCAGGCGCATGTCGTGCACGGCAACGCGACCGAGCTCAAGGCGCTGGCCGAGCGCGATGGATTTCTCGCAGATGGGCTCGCCGACGCGGCGATCAGCGGCCTTGGCCTGCTGTCGATGTCGCGCACGCTGCAGCGTTCGATTCTCGAAGCGGCGTTCAGCGTGCTCAAGCCGAGCGGCCGCCTGATCCAGTTCACGTACGGACCGTCGTCGCCGGTGCCGCGCGAACTGCTGACCGAACTGGGTCTGCAGGTCAGGCGTGGCGGCTTTGCCTGGTGGAACGTGCCGCCGGCCGCGGTATACGTGTACACACGCAACCGGTCCGAGGCGATCCACGCCCAGCGCGCCGGCAACTGAAGCGCCCTCAGCCGGCCGGTGCAGGCAGCGTCCGGCCGTACAGGCGAACCTCCCGGTTTTCTCCCGGCAACGCCAACATGCGCTCGAAATGCAGGCCGATCCTGCCGAGCAGCACGCCTGACGCCTCGTTGTCCGGCGCCGTCGTCGCGACGATTCGCTTGAGCCCGAGTACGTCGAAACCGTAGGCCAGCGTGGCCTGTGCTGCTTCGCGCGCATAGCCCCGTGCGCGAAATCGCGGCAGGAAGGCAAAACCGATGTCGACATCCGCGAGCGTGTCGCGCTTGAGCAATCCGCACATGCCGATCGGCGTTCCGTCGGACTTGAGTTCGACGCAGTACAGGCTGAAGCCGTGGCGCTCGTACATCGCCATCGGCCCTTTTTCGATGTAGCCGCGTGCATCGTCCAGGTTGCGCACGCCGCGGTCTCCGATGAAGCGCAGCCAGTCCGGGTCGTTGACCAGCTCGAACACGAAGCCGGCATCGCCCGGAATAAACCGGCGCAGCACGAGGCGTTGCGTCTCCAATACCTTCAGGGCCTCGCACGGATGGGCCGGCCGATGGTTTTCACCGTGATCGTCCACGCTCATGGTGGCGGCGCGTCCCACGGCCTGAATTGCCGCCGCGTGCCGAGCGTGACCAGGCCCTGGGCCAGGAACGACGTAAAAGGAAACAGCAGGCGGTCGCTGAGCGACCACAGGATCTCGTTGGCCTCCTGCGGCATGCCGATATTGAACATCCGGCCTTGCGGCGTCGTGCACTGGATCGGATCGGTCATGCTGTGAACCATGCGGCAGGACGCCGGGCGATGCGCATAGACGCGGCAGTTGTTCCCGGCCAGCAATGGACACGGCTGCGCGGCCGCAGCGAACGCATCCAGGGCGCGCATGACCGGATCGGTGCCGTCGCCGTCGTCCGCTTCGGCGATCTGGGCGGCGGTCGCCTGGAATTGCGCGGCGTTCTCGGCCAGCACGTCATGAATTTCGCAGTAGTCGGGCGTCACCCGCAGGTTGCGGTACAGGTTGATGATCTCGAACGCGTAAACGCCGTGCACGATCTGGTGGCAACAACGCGTGCAGCCGAAGCGGCAGCGGACATTGAGTCCGCTGGCGCCCAGATTGTGCGCGATGTATGCGTCATAGGCCGCGTACAACTCGTCGAGCAACGCGAAAAAGCGTTCTGGCAGCCAGCCGCTTTCCTGGAACCGGTCGATTCCCTCGCAGCCGGACATTTCGCGCGCGATCCCGGCCATGTGCTCGGCCAGGCGCTGCGATTCGGCATCGTGCAGCGAAGCAATCTCAACGGATTCGGACAAGTCGACTCTCGCGTCGCAGGGCCAGGGCGCGATCATGATGATAGCTGAATCGACCTGGTGGCAGGCCGCTCACGCCGACGCCTTTGCCAGCGCGGCTGTGCGCCGCTCCCAGCTTTCCCGCGGCCATACGTCGGCGCTCCTGTAGTACTCGGCGACAGCCAGCGCGCCTGGCGGAAGCACCACCCAGGGCTGCTTCGACGCCGTGAAGATGTGGATGTCCGGCGCCAGCCGATCCGGTTCGTCGAGCGTACCGACGCGTACGAACCGGATCAGGTCGACGGCGCCGCCGTAGTTGCTCCACAGCGCGATGCGGCACTTCGGACAGCGCGCGATCCTCTGGCCCTTGCCGCTGTTGGAGGGCGTATCGACGACGTCGACGGCACCGCACAGCAGTTGCACGCGATCAGACTCGATCAGCGCGTTGAGCGCGAACGCCGTTCCGGTTTCGCGCTGGCACCAGCGGCAATGGCAGCAGTGGACGAACATCGGTTTCGTGGTCATGCGATAACGCACATGGCGGCAGGTACAGCCGCCCTCGTGCGGCTGCGAATCGGCGCTTGTCATCTTCGGCTCCGGTGGATGGGTCGGGACGGCGCGATCTTACCGGTTCCGCGGCGCGGGACAATTGAGCAAAACTCACTCGAAGCGTGAGCCCGACTGGCAGCGTGGTCAGGTCGTCGCGCCGGTCAGCCGCACGCCGATGGCGCGCAGATCGGAAGACAGGCGGGCGAAGTCGACATGCTCGTCGGTGATGCCGATCTCGAAGCGCGCGAGCGCCGCGCCGCTGTCGTCGAGCACGACCTGCGAATCGAGCGCGGTCATGTCGATGTTGTGGCCATCGATCAGGATCGACAGGATGTCGCGCAGCACGCCACGCTGGTTCGGCGCCTCGACGACGAAGTGGCGGCTGCGCAGGTTGCCGAGGCGGATCAGCGCCGCCTCGGTGCGGATCTTCATCTCGCGGCGCCAGGCGCCGTCCGGATCGAGCGTCGCGATGCCCTGCTCGAACAGGCTGGCCAGTTCCTCGCGCTTGCTGCCCGAGTCCAGAATCCTTCCGATCATTGCCTGGATGTCGGCGAGGATCTGGCGGCCGAACGGTTCGCCCAGAGCCGTGGCGACGATGCCCGCCGACACGTCGGGTCGCTGCGTGGCGACGCGTCCGAGGCCGAGTTCGGCGAGCAGGTAGTTGGCCGGTGCGATGCGCGAGACGTCCTCGATCGTCATCGACGCCTGCGAGATGCCGTGGCCGAGCGCCTGGATCAGAATGCGCTGCACCAGGTGCGGCACCATCTGCACGATGATCATGGCGTCGGCGTGGCGGGCGAAATCGATCTGCTCGATGGTCATGCCGAGCGCGCCGTAGATCGCCGCGGCGGCGGTGGTGGCGGCGGCCGCGGTCGCGCCAACCGGCATCAGCAGCACGTTGTGGCCGCGCGGCGAGGTGCTCGAAACGACCATCGGATG
Organism: Rudaea sp.; assembly: GCA_035606275.1. Classification (GTDB taxonomy): domain Bacteria; phylum Pseudomonadota; class Gammaproteobacteria; order Xanthomonadales; family Rhodanobacteraceae; genus Rudaea. The sequence goes on along the minus strand of DATNFS010000004.1, from coordinate 3,825 downwards.
CGTCGAGCACACGCTCGCGCCCGATGCGGCGATTTGTTCCATCGTGCCGGCGAACCCGCTTTTGTTCGAAGCGCAGTCGATGATGATCTTGCCGGCGAGGTGCTGGCGCATCGACCTGAGCATCGCATCGATCCGATCGTCCGGAATCGCAAGGAACACGATGCTGCTGGCAGCGACCGCGGCGAGCGCGTCATCGAAGGCGGTTTCCTTCTCGACGATGCGTATGCGGCGCGCCTGGTGCTCGAGCACTTCGCTGACGCGCCTGCCCCAGCCGGCCCCACCGCCGAACACGACGACCGTCGCTTCGCGCAGCAGATTCGCCGTCATGCCGTGGTTTGCCGCCAGCCGCGAAAGCCGGACAACGCAAGCCAGCCGCCGAATACCACGACGAGGGTGAACGGCAGGATGAAAAGCAACAGCGGCAGGTCCAATGCCGGGATTGCCAGATACACGATGACGACGAGGCTGGCGAGTGCGACGAGGCACAGGCACGACGCGCCAAGCTGGCGCCAACGCTCGCTGACTCCCGGCACCATCAGCACGATGCAGGCGAGGGCGGTGGCGAGCATCCTCCAGGGAACGAGCCAGACCGCCGCGGTCAGCAGCAGGTAGAAGAATGCGAACTGCGTGTCGCCGGAAATTGCCTGCCCGAGCAGCACGAGTCCGGCCGCTGGCAGTGCGTACGGAAGCACGGTCAGGGCTGCCAGAAAATACAAGGCCACGCGCATCGGGGGCTCCTGCCGACCAGTGCAAGTGTAGCGCGGAAACCCGGCGGCGAGGCCGTGTGCGGCCTCGTGTACGGCTGCTTGAAGCGGCACCCCGGCTGCGTTTTATACTGTCGCCGTCCGTGCCCGAGACAGGGGACCCGGTGGCGAACGATACTTCGATCTTGCGCACGAGTTTGCGACTGCGACGTGCCGCGATGGCGCTGCTCCTTGCGGCCCCGGCTGCGGCCAGCGCGTACAGCGTCAATTCGTACGTCGACGGCAACCAGACGCTGTACCTGAAGTGGGGCGACAATCACGCCGGCACGCTCGGCGGCACGGTCTACTGGTCATTCATCCCGCCCGGCACGTCGGGCAGCGCCTACTGTTCCGATGCATGTCCCGGCAGCAGCGGTTCGTCGATCAATATCGAGATCTCGCCGGGCGGCGGCTTTGCGTCGCATCCGATCACGGACCTTGAATCACACATCACCGCGATGATGGCGCTGTGGTCGGCGGCGACCGGTATTCAATTCGTCAAGCTCGATTCCGACAGCGGCGTGGCGATAAACGATGCCGCGGCCGTACCGCCGGCGACCGGCCAGATCCGCATCGGCGTTTTTTCGTTCAATCCGGTTGCGAACGGCAACGCCGCGGTGGGTTATTCGCCGCCGCCGAATGGCGGGACCGGCTCCGGCGACATCCTGTTCAATTCGAATGCGTACTACCAGTACGCGCCGGGAACGCAAGGTGCCGCCTACGACACCACGTATGCTCCCAACGATATCGACGGCCTGATCCTGCACGAGCTCGGTCACGCGATCGGACTGGAGCATCCCGTGCACGTCGCCGGGCAATGCCCGATCATGGACGTGGACGACGCGTGCTTCGGCTACGTCAACCGGCAACTCGGCGCCGACGACAGGGCCGGCGCGATGTTCCTCTACGACACGCTGTTCGCGAACGGATTCGAGTAGCCGCGGCCGGTTGGCGCTTACAATCGGCACGACCAACCATTCAAAATCCGCATCATGGGTGAGAAGAAGCGCCGCGCTGCGGCAACCCAGGCGCTGGCGCTGCTGGCTGGCGCACGCTCGCTGCATGCTGCCGGGCAGCTGCCGGCGTCGGACCGTGCGTATCGGCGCATTCTGGAAGCGCATCCGGAGAGCGCTGCGGCATGGGTCGGACTGGCTGCGCTTGCGCGCGACGCCGGTTCGCGCGATGCGGTGCTGCCGTTCCTCGCCAGAGCGGTGGCTGCGGCGCCGGGCGATGTGCAGGCGCGCATGCACTACGCCCGCGCGCTGCAGGAGCGCGAGGACTTCGATGCAGCGGCGATCCAGTGGCGAGCTGCGTGTGCATTGCATCCGGCCGATGCCATGGCATGGGAATGTCTCGGCATCGCCGAACAGGCGAACGGGAACACCCAGGCGGCTGTCGCGGCCTATCGACGCGCGCTGGAAATCGCCCCGACCGCGGCGCGCCGTGCCAAACTCGCGACGGCAATCTCGCCGATTCCGGCCTCGCGCGCGGCGATCGCCGCCGAGCGCGCGCGCATGCATGCGGTGCTCGATGCGATGCTTGCCGCGCAGGCACCTTCCGGACCGGCCGATGCCGGTCCGTTCGATCTGGGCCTGTGGACCAACTTCTTCCTTGCCTATCACGGCGAAAACGACCGTGAATTGCAGGTCAAGACGGCAGCGGTGTACCGCCGCATCTGTCCGTCACTCGACCATGTCGCCAGCCACTGCCTGCGGCCGATGCCCGGCTCCGGCAGGATCCGCGTCGGCCTGATCTCGCAGTTTTTCCGCAACCACAGCATCGGCCGCACCAGTCGCGGGCTGTTCGCGCATCTGTCGCGCGAGCAATTCGAAGTGACTGCGATTTTCATCCCGCCCCTAGTCGATGACGAATTCTCGCGCGCGATCCGGCGCGATGCGGAGCACACGCTCATCGTCGCGCCGGATCTGTTCCGGGCGCGCGAACAGATCGCCGCGCTGCAGCTCGACGTATTGTTCTACCAGGACCTCGGCATGGAGCCGTTCGGCTATTTCCTTTCGTTCGCGCGGCTTGCGCCGGTGCAGTGCGTTTCGTTCGGACATCCCGATACGACCGGCGTGCCGACGATCGACTGGTTTGTTTCGAACGATCTGTACGAGCCGGCCGATGCCCGGTCAGGCTACAGCGAGCGGCTATTCATGCTGCGCAATCTCGGCAGCCTCGCGTGCTACGCCCGTCCGGCGCTGCCGGCCGTGCCGAAGACGCGCGCGCAGTTCGGCCTTCCGCCGGACCGGCCGCTGTACCTGTGTCCGCAGAACCTGTTCAAGGTGCATCCGGACATGGACGACCTGATCGGCGCGATCCTGCGCCGCGATCCGCGCGGCGCCGTCGTCATGATCGAGGGCAGGGTGCGCAACTGGACTCAGTTGCTGCGCAAGCGCTGGCTCGACTCGATGCCCGACGTGCACGATCGCATCGTGTTCCTGCCGCGCATGCCGGCGGACGACTATCTGAGCCTGATCGCGCTGGCGGACGTCATGCTCGACACGGTTCACTTCAACGGCATGAACACCTCGCTCGAGGCGTTTGCCGTCGCCACGCCGGTCGTGACGCTCCCGGCGGCCTTGCAGCGCGGTCGCCACACCCAGGCGATGTATCGCCGCATGGGTTTGGACGACCTGATCGCCGCCGACGCCGGCGCCTATGTGGACATGGCCGTTCTACTGGCCAATGACCGCGTCGCGCGTGCTGACGCGAGCGGCAGGATTTGCGAACGCAGTCACGTGTTGTTCGATGACATTGCGGTCGTGCGCGAGTTCGAACGGTTTTTCCACGCCGCCTGTGGCCGCTAACGCCGCGCCGTACTGATCCGCTTTGGCGTGAATCGGCAAGGCACAGGAATCCCGCGAAGGAGGCAAAAGACGGCCCACGGCGGGAGGGGGAACGAATTTTCCCTTGCGGCAATTCCCGGCCTGTTATCGGGCGTCGGCAAGAAGTTCGATCGGCACGCTGCGCGCGGCCGGCCCGCGGCGAAGAAATTTTCGGGGAGCAATGCGGAGGTGTAAGACCCGATCAGGGCAGCTGCTCGAAATCCGCGGCGAAGATCCGGTCGCCCTGCGATTCG
>DATNFS010000003.1:0-33902 GCA_035606275.1 Rudaea sp. | reverse complement strand
GAACCAGCCGACCAGCTCGTCGAGGTTCTCGCGCCGCCGCTGCTGCGCGGCCGGATCCCCGGTCTGCTCGCGCAGATGCGCTTCATAGTGCGTGCGCTGGATCAATTCTTCGATCAGCTCGGCCGCTGCCATCTCGTGCGCCGCCGATGCGAGCTGCCCGATCAGCTCGTCGAAGGCCACCAGTGCCGAAGCCTGACGCGAGGCGATCTGCGCCAGGGCGGCATCGTTGCGCGCCGTCTGCAACAGGCTGCAGTGACGAGCCTGCGCAAGCCGGCCGAGCTTTTCCAGTGTCGTCGTGCCGATGTCGCGCCGCGGCACGTTGGCAATGCGCAGGAACGCCGCGTCGTCATCGGCGTTGACGATCAGGCGCAGGTAGGCGAGCAGGTCCTTGACCTCGGCGCGCTCGAGAAACGCCGTGCCGCCGGTCAGGTGATACGGCACGCGCGCCAGGCGCAGCGCCTTCTCCAGCGGCCGCGACTGGTGGTTGCCGCGATACAGCACGGCGAACTCGTGCCAGCGCGCCTTGTGTTTCTGTGCCAGATGCACGATGTCGGCGGCGATGCGTTCGGCTTCGTGCTCGTCGTCCTTGCAGACCAGCACGCGGATCGGCGCGCCCTCGCCCTGCTCGCTCCACAGGTTTTTTTCGTGCTTGTGCGGGTTGTGGCGGATCAGCGCATTGGCCGCGCGCAGGATCCGGTTCGGGCAGCGGTAGTTCTGTTCGAGCTTGACGACGCGCAGCGTCGGATAGTCGGTTGCGAGCGTGTCGAGATTCCCGGGATTGGCCCCGCGCCAGGCATAGATCGACTGGTCGTCGTCGCCGACGACGGTCAGTGCGCCACGCGCACCGGCCAGCAGTTTCAGCCAGCGATACTGCGCGTCGTTCGTGTCCTGGTATTCGTCGACGAGCAGATAGCGGATGCGCTCCTGCCACTGCGCGCGCGCCTCGGCATCGTTCTCGACCAGCGCCAGCGGCAGGCGGATCAGATCGTCGAAGTCGACCGCGTTGAACGCACCGAGGCGCGCCTGGTAGCGCGCATACAGGTCGGCGGCTTCACGTTCGCGCGAACTGCGCGCGGCGGCTGCGGCCTGGTCGGGATCCAGCCCGGCGTTCTTGGCCTGCGACAGCAGGTTGCGCAACGCGTACAGCGCATCGGGCTTGCTCGCCTTCGGCGCGAGATCCTTGACGATCGCCGCGCTGTCGTCGGCATCGAACACCGAGAATCCGCGCCGCAGGCCGACCCGCGCATGCTCGATCTGCAGGAATTTCAGGCCGAGTGCGTGGAATGTGCAGACATTGACCTCGTCCGCGGCATCGCCGCGCAGCAGCCGGGCGGTGCGCTCGCGCATCTCCCGCGCGGCCTTGTTCGTGAACGTGATCGCACTGATCTTGCCCGGCGAAAGGTTCCGGTTGCGCACCAGATGCGCGATCTTCTCGGCAATCACGCGCGTCTTGCCCGAGCCGGCACCGGCCAGCACCAGCAGCGGTCCGTCGCAGTATTCGACGGCGGCACGTTGTTGCGGATTGAGTTTCATGCGGCAGGGCAGAATCGGGCGCGCATTGTAACGGCAGCGCGCCCGCGGCGTCGAAGCATTCGAGGAACGCAGAACAGAAGGCTCACAAAGACGTTCAACGAAGAAGCGTTACACGGAGAACACGGAGAGAAGCAGGAGAACACGGAGAAAGACAACGGATGCTTGTCTGCTCCACCTTCATGCTTTTCTCCGTGTTCTCAGTGTTCTCCGTGGTTCAATCTTTTCTTCAGGCATTTGCCCATCTTGGCATTTTCGTCGTGGCTCATGTGGGATGGATTTCGGATCACAGTTGCGCGAAGTCGATCGGCTGTGTGCGATCGAGCGTCGCGTTCGCCGCACGCAGCGGATATTTGTGCCCGTCGGCGCAATTGAACAGCACGACGCGTTCGCCGCCGCGCACGAGGCCGCGCTGCTGCGCCAGGCGCAGCCCGGCCAGCGTCGCGGCGCCCTCGGGGCACAGCAGCAGCCCGTCGCGTCGGCCGCACTCGTCGAGCGCCGCCTGGATCGCGTCGTCGTCGACCGCAAGCGCAGCGCCACCGGATGCACGTACCGCGCGCAGGATCAGAAAATCGCCGAGCGCGCCCGGCACACGGATGCCCGACGCGATCGTGTGCGCGTCGTCCCAGCGCGTGGCGTGCTCCACGCCCTGCTCGAACGCGCGCACGATCGGCGCGCAGCCGCTCGCCTGGATCGCGAACATGCGCGGCCGCTGCGGGCCGATCCAGCCGAGCGCCTCCATCTCGGCAAACGCCTTCCACATGCCGATCAGGCCGGTACCGCCGCCGGTCGGATAGAAGATCGCATCGGGCAGTTGCCAGCCGAGCTGTTCGGCCAGTTCCAGGCCCATCGTCTTCTTTCCTTCGATGCGATAGGGTTCCTTGAGCGTCGAGCAGTTGAACCAGCCGCGCGTCTTCTCGCCCTCGCCGACGAGCTTGCCGCAATCGTCGATGAGCCCATTGACTTTGTATACCCTGCCGCCCTGTGCGGCGATCTCGCGCACGTTGATGTCCGGCGTGTCGTCCGGGCAGAAGGCGTATGTCGCGATGCCGGCCCGGCTCGCGTACGCCGCCATGGCTGCGCCGGCGTTGCCGTTGGTCGGAATCGCCATCTCGCGCACACCGAGCTCGCGCGCCATCGTCACCGCCAGGGCGAGTCCGCGCGCCTTGAACGAGCCGGTCGGCAGGCGTCCTTCATCCTTGACGATCACCCGGTCGAGGCCGAGGTCGGCGGCGACGCGCGGCAGGTCGATCAGCGGCGTCATGACTTCGCCGAGGCTGACGGCGCTGTCCGCGCGCTGCATCGGCAGCAGCTCGCGATAGCGCCACCAGTCCGGCGCGCGTTCGCGCAGCGTGGCGCGCGGAAGTGTTTTCGCGATTGCCGGCAGGTCGTAGCGCACGAGCAGCGGCTTGCCGGCGCGGGAGAGGTTGTGCAGCACTCCGGCGGCATGGCGCTCGCCGGTCATGCTGCATTCCAGGTGCGTGACGAAACAGGTGTCGGTCATGGCTGCGTGGTTGATCGGCGAAGGACGCGTTAGCATAGCGGCCCCGCACTCAATAGGGCTGAGGGCTGGAACAGGTGAACGCTCCTGACCCTCAGCCCTCAGCCCTGCCCTGACAAATGGCCAAACTGTATTTCTACTATTCGGCGATGAATGCCGGCAAGACGACCACGCTGCTGCAGAGCGCGCACAACTACCACGAGCGCGGCATGCGCACGCTGATCCTGACGCCGCATCTGAACGATCGCCACGGTCGCGGCGTCGTCGCTTCGCGCATCGGCCTCAAGGCCGACGGCCGCCAGTTCGAGCGCGACGACGATCTGCTGCGCATCGCCGAGCGCGACATCGAAGCGAACGGGCCGCTGCATTGCGTGCTGGTCGACGAAGCGCAATTCCTCACCAAGGCGCAGGTTTGGCAGCTGACCGACATCGTCGACGTGCTGAAGATCCCGGTGTTGACGTACGGTTTGCGCACCGATTTCCGCGGCGAGCTTTTCGAAGGCAGCCGCTACCTGCTGGCGTGGGCCGACAACCTGATCGAGATCAAGACGATCTGCCACACCGGCAGGAAAGCCACGATGGTCGTGCGTGTCGACGATCACGGCCGCGTCGTGACCGACGGCCCGCAAGTCGAAATCGGCGGCAACGAGCGTTACGTCTCGGTCAGCCGTCCCGAGTTCAAGAAGATCGTCGCCGGCGAAGGACGTATCGAACTGCAGCAGCCAGAGCTGGCGCTCGGCAGGCGTGGGGCCTGAGACGGGAGACGGGAGACGGGAGACGCCGGGAGAGTGCGGGTGCCGTGAAGGCCGTGGCCGAGTGCGACCTGGCGAACAGGCCGCCGAAGTCTTCACTCTGGCTCGTGTGACGTTTCTCGTCTCCCGTCTCCCGTCTCAACGCTGACACCGGGGACAGTAGAACGTCGAGCGCTGCCCGATGACGACGCCGCGAATCGTGCTCGCGCAGACCTTGCACGGCTGGCCGGTGCGGCCGTAAACGAACAACTCCTGCTCGAAGTAGCCCGGTTCGCCATCGGGACTCAGGAAATCCCGCAGCGTCGTGCCGCCGCGCGTGATCGCGCAGGCCAGGATGCGCTTGATCTCTGCGGCCAACCGTTCGTATCGAGCCAGCGAGATCGAACCCGCCTCGCGGCCGGGCCGGATCCCGGCGGCGAACAATGCTTCGGAGACGTAGATGTTGCCGACCCCGACGACGATGTGCTGGTCCATCAGGAACAACTTGACCGCTGCGGCCCGACGGCGCGATTTCCGCCACAGGTAGGCGCCGTCAAACCCGGCATCCAGGGGCTCCGGGCCGAGGTCGGCCAGCAGCGGATGGATCTTGCCTGACGCCTGCCACAGCTGCGAGCCGAAACGGCGCGGGTCGGTGTAGCGCAGCATCTGGCCCGAGTCGAGCAGCCAGTCGACGTGGTCGTGCTTGCCGGCAGGTGTCGCGGCCGGCAGCACGCGCAGCGACCCGGACATGCCCAGGTGCAGCAACGCACTGCCGGCAGCCGTGTGCACCAGCAGGTACTTGGCGCGGCGCTCGACCGCCTCGACGCGTTGCCCCGGCAGATTCCGTCGCAGCGCGGCCGGGATCGGCCAGCGCAGGTGCGGCTGGCGAATTTTCAGTGCTTCGATGCGATGACCGACCAGGTGCGGGGCAATGCCGCGACGGGTGGTCTCGACTTCTGGCAACTCGGGCATGCGGCCATTGTCACATGCGGGTTGCGTGCATGCTCTGCCATCGCGCCGGCCCTTAACGAAAAACACATGAATTCAAACGGCTGCATGACATCGGCGCCGATTGCGGCCTTGTGACCGCCGTCACTGGCACCCATGTTCATGCTCACGTATAGTCTTGCGTCCTTGGGGGCCTTCCGGCAATTCTCATGCTCGATTTCATTCTCGATTTCCTCAACCACGGGTTTCTGCACGCCTCGTGGGTGTTCAAGCTTGTATACTTTTTCGTGGTCACGCAGCTGACGATCTTCGCCGTCACGCTGTACCTGCATCGCAGCCAGGCGCATCGCGGCGTCGACTTTCATCCGGCGCTCGCGCACGTGTTCCGCTTCTGGTCGTGGGTCAGCACCGGCATGGTGACCAAGGAGTGGGTCGCGATCCATCGCAAGCACCACGCCAAGTGCGAAACCGACGAGGATCCGCACAGCCCGAAGACATTCGGCATCAACAAGGTCCTGTGGGAAGGCGTGGATCTGTACCGCATTGCCTCGCACAACCAGGCCGACATGAACAAATACGGCATCGGCACGCCGGACGACTGGCTCGAGCGCAACCTGTACGGCAAGCACGCTTACTGGGGCCCGACCCTGACGTTCATCGTCTCGATCGCGCTGTTCGGCATCTGGGGCGTGGCGATCGCCGCGCTGCAGATGGTCTGGATTCCGTTCTGGGCGGCCGGCGTCGTCAACGGTCTCGGCCATTGGTGGGGCTACCGCAACTTCGAAACGGCCGACATGGCGACGAACCTGACGCCGTGGGGCTTCTTCATCGGCGGCGAAGAGCTGCACAACAATCATCACGCGTTCCCGAGTTCGTCGAAATTCGCGCTGCGCAAGTTCGAGTTCGACATCGGCTGGGCTGCGATCAAGGGCTTCGAGAAGCTCGGCCTCGCGAAGGTGCTGCGCGTGGCGCCGTCGCTCGACATCCGCCCGAACGTGCAGCTGCCGGATGCCGAAACGATGAAGGCGCTGCTCAGCCACCGTTTCCAGGTCATGACCGACTATTTCCGCGGCGTGATCAACCCGACGCTGCGCGAGGAAGCCGCGCAGGCCGGCGCCAAGCTCAAGGCATTGCCGCGCGCGCTGCGCAAGGCACTGGCCAACGGCGGCCGCTGGCTCGACGAGCATTCGCGCGAGCGCCTGCAGGAAATCGTGCAACAGCGCCCGCGCCTGGCCACCGTGTGCGATTTCCGCGCGCGCCTGGCCGTCGTGCTCGAGCGCGGCAATGGCACCGGCGAAACGATGCTGAAGAACCTGCAGGACTGGTGCCACGAAGCCGAAGCGACCGGCATCCGGGCGCTGCAGGAATTCGCCGCCCGCTTGCGCGGCTACACGCTGGCACCCGCGCGAATCTGATCCAGCGCAAGCTACGATTGACCGAAGCCCGCGCAAGCGGGCTTTTTTGTGCCACCCGTTTGGATGGGCGACCAGCGCGAAGAGATTGAACCACGGAGAACACGGAGAGAGCAAGGTCAGGCAACCGAGGGAAAAAGTAAGGGCTCACGTAAGCGCACCATCAGCCACGTGAAAGCTCCACGACGTGCACTGTACGAACACCGCTTTCTTTCTCCGTGTTCTCGGTGTTCTCCGTGGTTCAGGCTTTCGCTTTTCGCTACTCAACCGCGGCGCAGGACTGCGACCGGCGAAGTGCGCGCGACGCGGCGCGTGCCGATCCAGCCGGCCAACGCGACCAGCGCTGCTGCGGCGAGGACCACGGCCAGCAGCAGGCCGGCCGGCGGCAGGTAGTCGCCGAAGTGGAACACGCGCCGGGCCAGCGCAACGCCGATCGCCGCCGAGCCGATTGCCGCGATGCCGCCGGCCACGAGCCCGAGTGCGGTGAACTCGCCCAGCACGGCGGAACTCAATTGTGCCGAGTGCGCACCGAGCGTGCGCAGCAGCGCCGCTTCGAAGCGGCGCTCATCCGCAGTCGCGGCCAGTGCCGCGAGCAACACGAGCAGACCGGCGGCGAGGCTGAAGCCGAGCACCCAGATCACCGCGCGACTGACGCGGCCGATGATGTCGCGCACGCGGTCGAGAACCTGGTTCAGGTCGATCAGCGAAACGTTCGGAAAATCCTGCGAAAGTCGCGCCAGCGAAACCCCCGCCGGCAGGTGGAAACTGGCGATGTAGCTGTGCGCCAGGGCGGCGCCGCTGGCCGGATCGAGCATCAGGAAGAAATTCGCGCGGAACGAGTCCCAGCGCACGCCGCGGATCGACGTCAGCCTGGCCGCGATGTCGCGTTCGCCGACGCGCAGCGTTAGCTCGTCACCGAGTTTCAGCCCGAACATGTCGACCCACATCTTGTCGACCGAAATCTGCGGCGTGGTCTCGCTGCCGGTGAACCATTGTCCCTGCAGCAGGCGGTTGGCCGGCGGCAGCTGCGCACTCCACGACAGCCGCGTCTCGCCGTTGATCCAGTTCGCCGCGCGGTGATCCGCGAAGTCCTCGGCCTTCGGCACCTTGCCGTTGATGGCGACGAGCTTGCCGACCGCAAGCGGCAGCACGTTGACATTGGTCGCGCCGAGTGCGCCGAGCTGCTGCTGCATCGGCGCGCGCTGGTCGTCCTGCAGGTTGATCAGGAAATAGTTCGGCGTGTCGGCCGGCAGCTCGGCGCGCCAGCTCGCCAGCAGCGACGGCCCGACCACGGCGAGCAGCGCGAACGCAGTCAGGCTCAGCGCCAGCGCACTGGCCTGCACCAGGCTCAGCGCACGCCGTCGCGCGAGGTTGGCCAGGCCGAAGCGCAGCGCGCCGGACAGGCGCGCGCCGCCGCTGCGCACGAACCGCAGCAGGATCAGGCCGAGCAACAACGTCATCAGCGCGACGCCGGCAAAACCGAGCGCCAGCGTCAGCGCCAGTTGCGCGTCGCCGGCACCGAGCCAGATCAGCGCGGCCGCGACGGCGAGCGGCAACAGGTACAGGGTATCGAAGCGGCCGGCGCGCGCACTGTCGTCGCGACGGAACACGCGCATCGGCTCGACATCGCGCAGGCGCAGCAGCGGCGGCAACGCGAAGCCGAACAGCACGGCGACGCCGACCGCGAATGCCGCCAGCGGCGGTTGCCAGGGTAGCGAGGGCGTCGCACCCGGCAGCAGATCGCCGGCCAGCACAAATACCAGTTGCTGCAGGCCCAGACCGAGCAGCAAGCCCAGCACGCAGGCCGGCAACGCAAGCAGCACGAGTTCGAGCAGCAACGCTGCCAGGATTTCGCCGCGACTCGCGCCGAGGCAGCGCAACAGCGCGACTTCCTCACGCTTGCGCCGCGCGAAGCGCTGCGCGGCAAGCGCAACCGCGACGCCCGACAGCAACGCCGCAAGCAACGCGGCCAGGCGCAGGAAACTGCCGCCCCGGTCGAACGCGCCGGCGAGGTTCTGCTGCGCTTCCTTGACCGTGGTGATCTCGGCGCCGGGCGGCAGCTGCGTCTTGATCGTGTCGGCGTAGGCGGCGACGGCAGCTTCATCGCCCGCGAGCAGCAGGCGATGGCGCGCGCGACTGCCGGCGCCGAGCAGGCCGATCGATTCGGCATCGGCAATGTTCATGACCACGCGCGGTGCGAGCCGGAACAGGTTGCCGCTGTCCGGCGCGCGCGTGATCTCGCCGGCGATGACCAGATCGCGACCGCCGATGCGCAGCGGCTTGCCGGCCGCGACATTCAGCGCCGCCAGCACGGCCGGTTCCGCATAGACCGTTCCCGGCGCCGGGCCGTGCACGGTCCGCTCGGTGCCGTCGGCTTCGCGCACGGCCAGCACGCCGCGCAGCGGATACGCCGCGTCGGCCGCGCGGATGTCGGCGAGGCGGCTTGTTGCACCGGCGAACACGACGCTCGGAAAATCCGCGAGGTGACTCGTAGCCAGACCGTGCTGCGCTGCCCGGTCGACCAGCGCTGCCGGCAGCTCGCGGCTCGATGCGACCGCAAGATCGCCGCCGATCAGCTCGGCCGCCGATGCAACGATCGCGCGTTCGACCCGGCTGGCCAGTGTCGCAACGGCACATAAGGCGGCGACAGCGAGTACCAGGGCCGCGGCCAGCGTCGCCAGCTCGGCGTGGCGAAATTCGCGGCGCAGGCTGCGCGCGGCAAATGCAACCGGCTTCATGCCGCAACGGCCTCGACGATGCGCCCGGTATCGAGCGTGAGCTGGCGCTGGCAGCGCGCCGCCAGCGTGGCGTCGTGCGTGACCAAGACGAGCGTCGTGCCGTGTTCGCGATTCAACGCAAACAGCAGATCGCCGATGATCGCACCCGTACGCCGGTCGAGATTGCCGGTCGGCTCGTCGGCAAACAGGATCTCCGGCGCATGCACGAATGCGCGCGCCAACGCGACGCGCTGCTGCTCGCCCCCCGACAGCTGCGCCGGATAGTGATGCCGGCGCGCGCCAAGCCCGACGCGAGTCAGCGCCTCGGCGGCACGCGTGCGCGCATCGGCGCTGCCGTCCAGTTCGAGCGGAAGCATCACGTTTTCTTCGGCATTCAGCGCCGGCAGCAGATGAAAATTCTGGAACACGAAGCCGACGCGGCGCCGGCGCAGGCGAGCGCGCGCCTCCTCGTCGAGCGTGTCGAGGCGCTCGCCGGCCAGCGTGATCGTGCCGGAGCTCGGCCGGTCCAGGCCCGCCAGCAATCCGATCAGCGTGGTCTTGCCGGAGCCCGACTCGCCGACGATGGCCAGGCTGTCGCCGCGCGCGAGTGACAGGCTCACGTCGTCGAGAATGACGAGCCTTCCGTCCGGTCCCTCGACGGCTTTGCTAACCTTGTCCGCGCCGACCGCAATCCCGATATCGTCATTCATGCTGAAAAATATCCTTTGTGCGCTGCTGTTCATCTTCGCGTCCGTCGCTTCGGCCGCGACTCCGGCCAGATTGCCGTCCGGCGCGCCGCTGCTCGTGCTCGGCGATTCGCTGTCCTCCGCGCATCGCATCGCGCCCGAGGCAGGCTGGGTACACCTGCTCGAGCAGCGCCTGAACGCCGGTGGCGACCGGCGCCCGATCGTCAACGCCAGCATCAGCGGCGAAACCACCGCCGGCGGCCTGGCACGCCTGCCGAAGCTGCTGGCGGACAACAAGCCGGCACTGGTCGTCGTCGAACTCGGCGCGAACGACGGCCTGCGCGGTTTGTCGCTGGCGGAAATCCAGGCAAATCTGGAAAAGATTCTCGAAGCGATTCGCGCCGCCGGCGCCCGCAGCGTGCTGCTGGGCATCGAGCTGCCGATCAACTACGGACCGCAGTATCGCGACGGACTACGCCAGATGTATCGGGACTTGTCCGGCAAATTCAATGCGCCGTTGCTGCCGTTCCTGCTCGACGGCGTGGCGCTCGATCCGAAACTGATGCAGGACGACGGCCTGCATCCGAAGGCGGAAGGCGAGCCGAAGGTGTTGGACAATGTCTGGACGGTGCTCGAGCCTGCGCTCAAGGCGCTGCGCTGATTCCAGAATCGATCGTCAAGATCATCAATCGAAAAGACGGACGCCGGTCCGCCAATGCACCCAGACTGAAAAAGCAAAAACCCGCCGAGGGGCGGGTTTTTGCAGCCGAGCCAAGCGGCGGTCCGACTTCGCCTGAGATGCCTCGGTGTACGGCCTTCGCCGCTTGAGCGAGGCCACGTGCCGAAAGGCCAAGCGAAAACTATTTGATCTTTGCTTCCTTGTACGCCACGTGCTTGCGCACGACCGGATCGTACTTCTTGATTTCCATCTTGTCCGGCGTGGTCTTCTTGTTCTTGTCGGTGGTGTAGAAATGGCCGGTGCCTGCGGAGGACACGAGGCGGATCTTGTCGCGCTTGGATGCCATGGTGTTCTCCTTTAGACCTTTTCGCCGCGGCCGCGCAGCTCGGCCAGGACGGTTTCGATGCCGTTCTTGTCGATGGTACGCAGGGCATTGGTGGAAACGCGCAGTTTCACCCAGCGGTTTTCGCTCGGCACCCAGAAGCGGCGCTCGTGCAGGTTCGGCAGCCAGCGGCGCCGCGTCTTGTTGTTGGCATGCGACACATTGTTGCCTGACTGCGCGCGCTTGCCGGTTACTTGGCAGACCTTCGCCATACGTACCTCGTCGTGATATCGGGCCGCCCTTAGCCAGGGCAGATTCGGCCCGGCAGATGCCGGATTCGCCGGCAAATGACCGGGCGAGCCGCGCATTACAACAGAATCAAGCTCTTAGCACAAGAGGAGAGGCTCAGGATCCACAACACACCGGGGAAAAGCGGGAAGGGCAATCTCGGGAAAATCAAAACCGGACGATTCGTCTGGATCCGGCGAGGCAGAAGGCTGCCGGCGGGCCAGCACCCCGGCAGACACCCGCCCATCTCTCGCGTGCCCTGTTGGGGCCCGGGCGCCTTCGTGGCCAGTCCTTCCGGTTTCGGCTTTGGGCAGGTCAGAGTTCCTCGACGCCGGTGCGTCTGGAGCGCCGGATCAGCCAGGCGACGCCGCGCAGGTCGGCGATGCCGACCAGGGCGCGATTGAGGTTGTTGTAGTTCGATACACCCGAACCGCGCGGCCGGTGATTGACCGGCACGCTGCGCACCTGCCAGCCGGCGCGCTGCACCAGCGCCGGCAGGTAGCGATGCATGTGGTCGAAATAGGGCAGGTCGAGGAACACGGCACGCTCGAACAACTTGATGCCGCAGCCGGTGTCGGGCGTCTCGTCGCGCAGCAGGCGCGAACGGATCGCGTTCGCCCATTTCGAAGCCCAGCGCTTGCTGCCGGTGTCCTGGCGATTGACGCGCCAGCCGGCGAACAGCTTGATCACGCCCGGTGACTCGTCGCGCATCGCGATCAGCTTCGGGATGTCGGCCGGATCGTTCTGTCCGTCGCCGTCGAGCGTCGCGATCCATGCGCCGCGCGCGGCCTTGATGCCGGTGCGCAGCGCCGTGCTTTGTCCACTTTGCTGCAAATGACGCAGCACGCGCAATTCGGGAAACTGCGCCTTGGCCGCGGTCAGCACGGCCAGCGATTCGTCCTTGCTGGCGTCGTCGACGTAGACGATCTCGAAGTCGGCGCGGCCACGCAGCGCGGCGGCGATCTCGGTCAACAGCGGGACGATGTTGTCGCGCTCATTGTGCACCGGCACGACGACAGATAGGTCAGGCATCACTTATTCCGGGACTCGCGTTGACGATAAAGACCAACACGAAGGGCACGAAGAAAAGCAAGGGCGGCCAAGGTGAAAACCAAGGTCTCGTGCTTGCTCTACTTCGTGCTTCTTCGTGGTCTTCGTGCCTTCGTGGTTCATCTTCTGATTTGTTCGCTCTTGTGGCGGCGCTAAAGCTTGTCGTCGAAATACTCGCGGCACCAGGCGACGACCTTCGGCATGCCCTGTTCGATCGTCGTCGTCGGCGCGAAGCCGAACGCGGCCTTCGCGCGCTCGACCGTCGCGCTTGTTTCGGGCATGTCGCCGGCCTGCATCGGCTTGTTGATGCGCTCGGCCTTGCGTCCGGCCGCCAGCTCGATTACCGCGATGAAGCGCTCCAGCTCGACCGGCCGGTGGTTGCCCAGATTGTAGATCGCACACGGCGCATGCCTGCCGTCGTCGCGCGGCGGCGTACCGAGCGCGCCGACGACACCGGCGACGATGTCGTCGATGTAGGTGAAATCGCGGCGCATGCGGCCGCGGTTGAACACTTCGATCGGGCGTCCGGCCAGGATCGCGCGACTGAACAGCAGTGGCGCCATGTCGGGCCGTCCCCACGGGCCGTAGACCGTGAAGAAGCGCAACCCGGTGCACGGTATCCGGTACAGGTGCGCGTACGCATGCGCCATCAGCTCGTTCGAGGCCTTCGAGGCGGCGTACAGCGACAGCGGCTGATCGACCGCCTGTGTTTCGGCAAACGGCGCGACCGCGTTGGCGCCGTAGACCGACGACGACGACGCGTAGACCAGATGCTTGACGTTGTGCCGGCGGCAGGCTTCCAGGATATTGAGAAAGCCGGTCCAGTTGCTGTGCAGGTAGGCGTACGGATTCTTCAGCGAATAGCGTACGCCGGCCTGCGCGGCGACATGCACCACCTGCTGGAACTTGTGCTTCGCGAACAGTGCATCGAGCGCCGGCTTGTCGGCGATGTCGAGCGTCTGCAGGTCGAGGTTGCGGCACAGCGCAGCGACGCGATCCCGCTTGAGTTGCGGATCGTAGTAATCGTTGAAGTTGTCGATGCCGACCAGCGCATCGCCGCGCGCAAGCAGGGCGCGCGCGACATGGGCGCCGATGAAGCCGGCCGCTCCGGTCAGCAGGATCGTCATCACTCAACCCGAAAGCTGCGCCGAACCGGCGCGGGGGCGCGATTGTACCGGTTGGCGCACCAGCTTGGCCAAGGCGCGCCGGCTGGCCGCAGGCCGCCGCGCGTCCGAAAGCAACAACGGCGGCCGGATCTCAACCCGCCAGCGCGGCGCGCCAGGCGCTCTCGACGCTGTCGAAATGATCCGTGTCGCGGGCCAGCAGGATCAGCGTGCCGTTGCCGAGCGGCAGGCTGCGGCCGTGCCAGCCGTCGCGCTGGAAATCCTCGCGCCGGCTCGAACCGCGGTCGACGACGTAGATCACGGTGACCGGGCCGTCTGCTTCAGGCATCACCATGTGCACGGTCAGATGGCGTCCCATCGGGCAGCAGCCGACGAAGGCGACGCCGCCGGGAACCTGGCTCAGCGTCAATCCGCGCTGCGCGAATGCCGCGCGCACCGACTCGGCCGACAGCGGTTTGACCGCGCTAAGCACTTCTGCTTCCTCGCGCAGATGTTCGACCGCCTGTGTCGACAGCGGCTTGGCCTCGACCCGCATGCCGACGCCGATCGCAAGCACGAGTGTCGCCGCCAATGCGAGCAACCCGCCGCGGCGCAGATAGGCATGGCGGCGATTCTGCTGCGTCGCCTGCGCCAGCAGGATCGATTCGGCCAGCTGGGGCGACGGTTCCACCTGCAGCGCACGGCGCAACGCCGCCTCGAACCCGGCCGCATGCGCGGATGCCTCGGCGCAACGCGCGCACTCCGCGCGATGGCGCAGGAAGGCAGCATCCACGGTTTGCGGATCGCTGCCCAGCTGGCGTCGGAACTCGAGACAATTCATGCGGGAAACTCGTACACGTTGGCTGCGGCATCGCCGCCGGAGAGCATCGCTTTCAGCTTCTGCCGGGCGCGAAACAGCTGGGTCATGACGGCCGCGCTCGAGATGTTCAGTTCGCGCGCGATCTCGTCGCAGGAAAAACCGCCGAGCACCTGCATCAACAACGGCTCGCGGTACTTCGGATCGAGCCGGTGGATCGCGGCACGGATCACCGCGTCCTCGCCGATGTGTTCGGGTTGCGCCGTATCGCGATCATCGGCGACGTCGATCTCGCTGACGTCGGCGAACTGCGGCGTCTTGCGTTCGTACAGGCGTGCGTGCTCGCGGCGCAGGATCGTGATCAGCCAGGATTTCGCCGCGCCCGTTTCGCGCAGGTCGCCGAGTGCGCGCCAGGCGCGCAAAAACGTTTCCTGGACCAGATCGTGAGCCAAAGCCTCATCTCCGCACAGCCAGTAGGCATAGCGGAACAGGTCACCTGACAGGCTACGCACGAGTGCGTCGAACTGCCGCTGTTTGCTGTTCACTGCGGACATGACCCTGCTAGCACCGTGAACCTTTCATCCTGGCCGGCTTCCCGCAGCAAAGCCTGAACCACGAAGAACACGAAGAGAATCCGAAAACCAGCCGCTTCAAAAGTGTTGTTCTGCACGCTCGCCTTCGTGTTGTTCGTGGTTCAGTCTTGTGCTTGTCCTGGCTGGCGCTAACGGATGCGTTCGAGGATGCCCTCGAGTTCGTCGACGCTGTGGTAGGCGATGACCAGCCGGCCGCGGCCGCTGCTGCCGTGCTGGATGCTCACCTTGGCCGCCAGCTTCTCGGCCAGTTCGCGTTCCAGCGCCAGGATATCCGCATCGCGCGTTGCCGCGGTTTTCTTCGCCTTGCCCTTCGGCGCCGTTTGGCCGCGTCGCGCCGCCTCTTCCAGCGCACGCACCGACCAGCCGTGTTCGGCCGCCTGGCGCGCGAGCGCCAGCGCGAGCGCCGGCTCCAGCGTGAGCAGCGCGCGCGCGTGACCCATTTCGAGCTTGTGCTGCTCGAGCAGCTGCTTGATCCCGGCCGGCAGGTCGAGCAGGCGCAGCAGGTTCGACACGGCCGCACGCGAGCGCCCGATGGCGTCGGCGGTCTGCTGGTGCGTGTAGTTGAATTCGCCGATCAGCCGGTGCAGCGCCTGCGCTTCCTCCAGCGGCGTCAGTTCCTCGCGCTGGATGTTCTCGATCAGCGCCATCGCGACGACCGCCTGGTCGTTGACCGTGCGCACCAGCGCCGGGATTTCGCTCAGGCCGGCCAGCTGCGCCGCACGCCAGCGCCGTTCGCCGGCAATGATTTCGTGATTGCCGCCGGCCAGCGCGCGCACCACGATCGGCTGGATCAGTCCCTGCGCCTTGATCGACGCGGCCAGTTCCTGCAGACGCTCCGGATCCATCGCCTGGCGCGGCTGGTATTTGCCGGGCCGGATGCGGTCGAGGCGCAACTGCTGCAGCTCGCCTTCCGGCGCGGGCGCGTCGGCTTCCGGTCCGCCGAGCAATACGTCGAGATCGCGAGCGCCGAGGCCTCCGCGTCGTCTTGCAGCCATGCTCATCGATCTCCGGTCAGTTGACGTGGGCCAGCGTCGGCGCACGCTCGCGCCGCAGCATTTCACCGGCGAGGCCCAGGTACGCAATCGCGCCGCGCGATTCGCGGTCGTACAGGTTGATCGGCAGGCCATGGCTGGGCGCTTCGGCCAGACGTACGTTGCGCGGAATGATCGAGCGCAGCAGCTTGTCGCCGAAATGCTTGGTCAGCTGCGCCGAAACATCGTTGCCCAGGTTGTTGCGCACGTCGTACATCGTGCGCAGCAGCCCTTCGATTTCCAGATGCGGATTCAGGCGCGTGCGCACGGCCTTGATCGTGTCGAGCAGGCTCGACAGGCCTTCGAGGGCGAAGTACTCGCATTGCACCGGGATCAGCACGCCCTGGGCAGCCGTCAACGCATTGATCGTCAGCAGGTGCAGCGACGGCGGGCAGTCGATCAGGATCGTCTGGTAGGTGTTGCCGAGCTTGGCCAGGTGCTCCTTCAGGCGCGACTCGCGCGCGAGCATGTCGATCATCTTCAGTTCGGCCGCGGTCAGGTCGCGGCTGCCCGGCAGGATGTCGAAGCCGGCCTTGGTCGGCACGATCGCGCTCTCGATCGGCGCCTCGTCGAGCAGCACTTCGCAGCCGGTCAGCTTGACGGTGCGCTTGTCCAGGCCCGAGGCCATCGTCGCATTGCCTTGCGGGTCGAGGTCGACCAGCAGGATCCTGCGCCGCGTCTCGGCCAGAGCCGCGGCAAGGTTAACCGCCGTGGTGGTCTTGCCGACGCCGCCCTTCTGGTTGGCTATTGCGATGATTCGCGTCATGTAAGTGAGCGGTTCCTATGCCGCGTGGTCGCTGATTGCGGCGGTCGAACGCTGGATTATCACCGCGTGGCGCGCCGCTGCCAAACCGGGCACACGCAGCGGCTTGACGTCGGCGATGACGAAGCCGTCCGGCAACGATACGACTTCGTCCTTGTGCAGCTGGCCCTTCAGCGCGAGCAGGATGCCGTCGGGCGCCAGCAGGTGGCCGGCCAGCCTGAGCATGTCGGGCAGGGACGCGAACGCCCGTGCGATGACCGTGTCGAACAGCCCGTGCACGCGTTCGACCCGTTGCGCTTCGATGCGCACGTTGCCCAGCGCCAGAGTGCGCACGGCCTCGCGCAGGAAGCGCGTCTTCTTGCCGTTGGCGTCGATCAGGGTGACCTGCAGTTCCGGCGCCGTGATCGCCAGCGGGATGCCGGGCAGCCCGGCGCCGCTGCCGACGTCGGCGAGACGCTCGCCGCGAACCAGATGCGCCACGGCGAGCGAGTCGAGCAGGTGATTGGTCACCATCGCCAGCGGGTCGCGCACGGCGGTCAGGTTGTAGACTGCATTCCAGCGCGCGAGCAGCTCGACGTAGTCCAGCAGCAGCTCGACCGCCGCGGCCGAGGGCGCCAGGCCCAGTTCGGCCACGCCCGCCCGCAACTGGGCGAACATCGCAGCGCGGTCGGTTACGGCGGAGGGCATCGAGGATCTCGCAGCCGCCCGGGTACGGCGGGCCCGCAAGTATCCGTGCGCGTGCCGGCAAAATCCAGCGCCGCGGGCGAATCGAAGCGCGCCGTCTAGGCGGCGGCGATCTGCACGCGCGTGATCAGGATGCCGCGATCGTGCAATTGGCGGTTCAGCTCGGCCTTGATGCGCAGGTTGCGGCTGGTGCTGTCTTCGTTTGCGGCGCTGCCGAGCAGCATTGGCAGGCAGTTGCAGACCAGGGCGTCGACGCTGTCGATCACCGCATCGGCACGCACCGCATCGAGCACCTGGTAGAAGATCTGGCCACTGTAGGGCAGGCCGGCCGGTGCCGGCGGCACATGGTCGACATTGACGACGTTGCCGAGCAGGCGAATGCGGTGCGCGACGCGCTCGACCCCCGGCAGGACCACATGGATTCCCGCGCCGACAGTCCGCATGTGCCCGCCGATGCGGCGCAAGGTGTAGGCATGCCCCTCGGGAATCCGGCGAATGCAGGCGAGGACGGCGACTGCCGTGACGATCAGGGTCAGCAGCACGAGCATCGGGTTGAGCATCATTTATTCCCTTTGGGGCATCAAGGGTTTATGGACAACTCATGCCAGTTATTCTAGCAAACTATGCCAGAATAATGAATACCCTAATATTTCTGTCGAGTATTGCGCGTTTCCCGGTTCAAATCGCTGAAGGATTTGGCAGGTACGCTGTCTACTGCGTCACGCCGGCGCCGTTTCGCCGTCGCGAATGGGCACCGGCGGGAACAATGCGCCGAAATCGACCGTCAGCAACGGTCGCGGCTCGCCCAGGTAGTTGCCTTGCGCAAACTCCGCGCCACAGGCGCGAAGTGCCTGTAACGTCGGGAAACTGTCGACATGTTCGCCGATCACCCGCAATTTTAGCGATTGCGCAAGCTGCGTGATCGAACTGACCATCTTGCGGTCGAGTTCGCTTGCGGCCATGCCCTCGACAAAACTGCCCTCGATCTTGACGAAATCGACCGGCAGGTGGCGCAGATGCGTGAAGGATGAAAAACCGGTACCGAAATCATCCAGCGCAAAGCGACAGCCGAGCTTCTTCAGCTCGGAAATGAAGCGCCGCGCGACATGCAGGCTGGTCAGTTCGCTGGTCTCCGTGATCTCGAAGATCAGCTGGTGCGCCGGTACGCCCGAGTCCTTGACGGCCGCCTCGATCAGGCCGAGCGATTCGGGATCGGCCAGCGTCATGTTCGACAGGTTCACGTTGAATGCGATCGATGCGTCGAGGCTCTTCAATCCCTGCAGATGACGCAAGAGCCGGCTGATCACCCACAGGTCGATCTTCGGCATCATGCCGACGCGTTCGGCCAGCGGCACGAAGACGCTCGGCGAAATCAGCTGGCCGTCCTTGCCGACCAGGCGCAACAACACCTCGAACAGGTACTCAAGACCCGTGCTGCCGCCGTTGATGCGCCAGCCCTGGCGCTGCACGATTTCGCCTTCGCTTGCCGCCAGCGCGGCGATCGGCACGATCGGCTGCACCAGGAAGACGAAGCGTTCGTGCTCGAGCGCGTTGCGCAGCCGGTCGGTCCAGCCGGCTTCGATCTCGCGTGCGATACGCGCATCGTATTCGCCCACGTAAACCTCGGTCTGGTCGCGGCCGCGCTGCTTGGCGGTGCGGCAGGCAAGGCGCGCATGTTCGAGCACGTATTCGCTCGACGGCGTGTCCTTGCTGATGACCGCGACGCCGACCGACGCGCTGGCGTAACGCGGCTGGCCCTGTGCCACGTAGCGGCACTGGTGCAGCAGTTCGCGGAAGCCGTCGGCGACCGGAAACAGGTTTTCCAGCTGCACGCCGGACAAGAGCAGCGCGAACCGGTCGCCTTCGATGCGCCCGAGCGCATCGCCGTCGCGCAGGCGCTTGCCGACGACGCTGGCGATGTCCGCCAGCAGCTGCTCGGCGCTCTGTGCGCCGACGGTGTCGACGACATAGTTGTAACGATCGATGTCGATGTAGAGCAGCGCCGCGTAGCCGCCCTGCTCGCGCCGGCGCTGCAACTCGGCGGTCAGCAACTGGTCGAAGTGGCGCGCGTTGGCAAGGCCGGTGAGCCGGTCGTGGCTGACTTCCCAGCGCAGGCGTTCGGCGCTCTTGCGCTCGGAGATGTCGCGGAACACGACGACCGAGCCGGCGCGTCGCTGCTTGATCGCCAGCGGCAGCACCGTGCATTCGACCGGCATGCCCTCGCCGTTGGACTTCCAGAACACGGTCTCGTGTGCCGTGAGCGATTCGCCGCGCGCGTAGGCACCGCTCAGTACCGAATCCTCTTCGGCGAGCGGCTGGCCGTCGGCTGTGGCGGGGTGCATGGCCTTGTGCGCACTGCGGCCGACGATCGCGCCTTCCTCGCTGCAGCCGAGCAGGCGCAGGCCGGTCGGATTGATGAATGTCACGATGCCGTTGCCGTCGACGCCGTAGACGCCGTCGCCGACCGAGCCGAGGATGCCGTCCAGGCGCTGGCGTTCGGACTCGACCGACTTCTGCATCTGGATCTGCCGGGTCAGCGTGCGCACGCGCGCAAGGAACAATTCCTTGGCCTCGTTCTTGAACATGCATTCGGTCGCACCGGCCTCGAGGCAGCGCTTGATGACGTCTTCGCGGTAGGTGCCGGTGATGATCGCCAGCGCCGGTCCGCCCGCAACGCTGGACAGGCGCCGGCACAGTTCGTCGCCGTTGCCGTCCGGCAGGTAGTAGTCGACGATCACCAGGTCGAACGCGGTCTGCGCGGCCTTGGCGGCGGCTTCGCCGATCGTCGCGGCCAGCGTGACCTGGAAGCCGTTGCGCTCGAGCAGATGCTGGTAGGCAAGGCGCACGCTCTGCGAATCGTCGACGAACAGGATGTGGATGCCGGTTGCGGCCGGGGCGAGCTTCGTCGCCGGCGGCGCGGTCGCTGCCTGCACATCGTCCGGCAGCAGGGCGCGGATGACGCCCGGCAAGCGGCTGAAATTCGCCCACAGCATCAGTTCGAGGTTGCTGCGGTTGCGCCCGAACTCCTCGAGTTCGGGCAGCATCTCGTGCGTCATCATCACGACCGGCACGGCGGCGCCGTCCGCGCTGCGCAGGTATTCCAGCAGGGCCGCGAACTCGCGCGTGATGCGGCCCGGCGCACCGACCAGCAGCAATCCGAACGGCTGGTCGTGCTCGGCCGCGCGGCGCAGCTGGTCGATCGTCTCGAAGTAGCCCGCCAGTTCGCCGCGCGCGCTCAGGCCCGCGGCCGTCAGCGTGCGCTTGAGCAGGTGATTGAGCGTGGTCGAGCGTTCGACAACCAGGATGCCGGGCAAGGTGCGTTTCCCCTCTGCGCGAACGATCCGGCGCAGCCCTGCGCACGCTTCCGCCATGGATGCGCACAACAAAAGCGAACGCCGACCCTGCACCAATGCGGCTTGCCGCATCCCCCCGGATGCCGGGCGCAATCACAGCAGCTACACCGGCGCATTGCAAGATGCCGCGCGGAAAAGATGCGAGCGCCATCGGCGTTTGCGCTAAAGTATCGGCGATACGCCGGAGACCCTTCGATGCCCTATCCGCTCACCCGCATGCGCCGCATGCGCCGCGATGCGTTTTCACGCGCGCTGATGCGGGAAACCGTGCTGACCGCGGACGACCTGATCCTGCCGGTGTTCGTGCGCGAGGGCGAAGGCGTGCGCGAGCCGGTGGCGTCGATGCCCGGCGTCGAGCGCCTGTCGATCGACGAACTGCTGACGGTCGCCGGGCGGGCGCAGGCGCTGCGCATTCCGGCGCTGGCGCTTTTTCCGGTCACGCCGCCACAGGCCAAGAGCCTCGATGCAGCCGAAGCCTGGAATCCGGACGGCCTGGCCCAGCGCGCCGTGCGCGCGCTGAAAGCCGCTTGCCCCGAACTCGGCGTGATCACCGACGTGGCGCTCGATCCGTTCACGACGCACGGCCAGGACGGCCTGATCGACGAGTCCGGCTACGTCGTCAACGACGCCACGGTCGATGCGCTGGTCAAGCAGGCCCTGTCGCACGCCGACGCCGGCGCCGACGTGGTCGCGCCGTCGGACATGATGGACGGGCGCATCGGCGCGATCCGCAAGGCGCTCGAACGCGACGGCCACACGCACACGCGCATCCTGGCCTACTCGGCCAAGTATGCCTCGGCATTCTACGGCCCGTTCCGCGACGCGGTCGGCTCGGCCGGCAATCTCGGCAAAGGCAACAAGTATACTTATCAGATGGACCCGGCCAACGCCGGCGAGGCGCTGCGTGAAGTCGAACTCGACCTTGCCGAAGGCGCCGACATGGTCATGGTCAAGCCGGGCCTGCCATACCTCGACATCGTGCAGCGCGTGAAACAGCGCTTCGGCGCGCCGACGCTGGTCTATCAGGTCAGCGGCGAATACGCGATGCAGAAAGCCGCGTTCGCGAACGGCTGGCTCGACGAGCGCGCGATCGTGCTCGAGACGCTGACCTCGATCAAGCGCGCCGGCGCCGACGCGATCCTGACTTATTTTGCGCTGTCCGCAGCGGAGTGGCTGAATGAAAAGCATTGACACGCTGCCGGATGCCGCGTGGCCTGACCCGGAACGCGGCGCCGGCGTCGATGCCGCGGCGCCGCACTACGCCGTGTTCGGGCAGCCGATTGCGCATTCGCTGTCGCCGCGCATCCATGCCCGCTTCGGCGCGCTGGCCGGCATCGGGTTGCGCTATGCAGCGGTCGATGCGCCGGCGGCGACGTTTGCCGCGCAGCTCGACGCATTCGCCGCTGCCGGCGGCAAAGGCGCGAACGTCACGCTGCCGCTCAAGCAGGCGGCACTGGCGCTGGTGGCGCAGGCGTCCGACTTCGCCAGGCGCTCCGGCGCGGTCAATACGCTGTCGCGGCTGCCCGACGGGCGCTGGCGCGGCGACAACACGGATGGCGCCGGCCTGGTGCGCGATCTGACCGAGCGCCACGCGCTCGACCTGCGCGGACGCCGCGGCCTGCTGCTCGGCGCCGGCGGGGCCGCGCGCGCGGCTGCCTTTGCGCTGCTCGACGCCGGCGTAGCCGAGCTGACCATCGTCAATCGAACGCCGGAGCGTGCCGACGCGCTGGCCGATGCGATCGGGCTGCCGCAACGCGCACACGCGCGCTACTGGCAGGATCTGGCCGAGCTCGGCAACTTCGAGCTGATCGTCAATGCCACCTCGGCCGGGCATGGTGCGGCGCCGCTCACGCTGCCGTTTGCGCTGGTCGCACGGCGCGCGCTGTGCTACGACCTGTCGTACGGCGCCGCGGCGTTCGCGTTCCTGGCCTGGGCCCGCGCCGCGCAGGCGGGCCAGGCAATCGACGGCCTCGGCATGCTGGTCGAGCAGGCGGCAGAATCGTTCGCGATCTGGCACGGCGTGAGGCCGGAGACCGATGCGGTGTACGCCGAGCTGCGTGGCGAGCTGCGCCTCCGGGCAACGGATTGAACGCCGCGGCCATGGACTGCCGCGCCGGCTGCGGCGCCTGCTGCATTGCCCCTTCGATCTCGTCACCGATACCGGGCATGCCGAACGGCAAGCCGGCCGGTACGCGTTGTATACAACTGGATTCCGTCAACCGTTGCCTGTTGTTCGGCAAGCCCGAGCGGCCGGACATCTGCCGCCGCCTGCGCGCGGAACCCGAAATGTGCGGGCTGACGCGCGGCGATGCGCTGCGCCGGCTGCGACAGCTCGAGATCGCGACGCTGTGAAGAGTGGCGAAGGCAATCAACCCGGCATCGGCCGCAACAGCAGCGGCAGGAACAATGCGATCACGCCGCCGGCGACGACCAGAATCGAAGCGATGTGCAGCATGGCATCGAGCACGCGCCATGGCGCCGCCCAGCGCGTGGCCAGTGCGCCTTGTTCACCGACGGCGACGACGGCCAGCGCCGCGGCGCCGACTGCCAGCCACGCCGGATAGAGCGCGAAGAATCCGCTCGTGAACGCGGGCAGCTCGCCGAACCAGCGGCGATAGGCCGGACCCAGCCACAGCATCAGCAGCGCCAGCAGCAGCGCGCTGCCCGGCGCGATCCGGTCGCGTGAGATCGTGGTGCGGCCGGGCGACATCATGCCCGCCTAGGTTCGCGGCGCGCCGTCGCGCGCGGCCGCGAGGTACTCGTCCTTCAGGCGCACGTAATGGCGCGCCGAATAATAAAGCTGCTCGATCTGCGATTCGGTCAGCTTGCGCACGCAGCGCGCCGGATTGCCGAGCCACAGCTCGGCTTCGCCGACGATCTTGCCGGGCGTGACGACGGCGCCGGCGCCGATCATCGCGTGACGGCGCACGAGCGCGCCATCCAGGACCGTCGCGCGCATGCCGATCAGGCAGGCATCCTCGATCGTGCACGCGTGCAGGACGGCGCCGTGGCCGATCGTGACGTCGGCGCCGATCAGCAGCGGAAAGCCGCCCGGCGTGTATGGGCCATCGTGCGTCACGTGCAGCACGGTGCCGTCCTGCACGTTCGTGCGTGCGCCGATGCGGATGTGGTTGACGTCGCCGCGCGCGACCGTGAACGGCCACAGCGAAGCATCCTCGCCGAGCTCGACATCACCGACGACGACTGCAGCCGGATCGATGTATACGTTCGCGCCGAGGCGTGGCAGCTGGTTGCGGTAGGCGCGGATGTTCATCAAGTTGCCTGGATAGGGTGTGCCGCGGATCGTATCATTCCAATCTCGACCCGCGCTGTCGTTACCCGGACGCAAGCTGTGCGCCGGCGCTACACTAGGCGTCCGCAGGCAATCATGTTCCACATGGAAATGCCCGTTCCCACGCCCGGCGACCTCAACACGCAGCTTGCGCGCCTGCGCGCCGCGCAGCAACGCAAGGTGCCCGACCATGCGCAGCGCGTCGACGATCTCGCGCGCCTGCGCAGCGCTTTCAAGGCGCGGCTGGATGATCTCGTCGCCGCCATGAGCGCCGACTTCGGCCGCCGCTCGCGCCACGAGTCGCTGTTGTCGGACGGCATGACCGTCATCAGCGAAATCGACCACGTGCTGCGCCACCTGCGCGGCTGGATGCGGCCGAAGAAGGCTGGCGCCGACTGGCTGTTCGCGCCGGCGCGTACCGAGATCCGCTATCAGCCGCTCGGTGTGGTCGGCATCATCGCGCCGTGGAACTACCCGGTGAACCTGGCGCTCAATCCGCTCGCGGTCGCGATCGCGGCCGGCAATCACGTCATGCTCAAGCCGTCCGAGCATACGCCGCGCACTTCGGAGGCGCTGCGCCGGCTGCTCGACGAGGTGTTTCCCGCCGACCGTGTCGTCACCGTGCTCGGCGGTCCCGAGGTAGCCGGGGCATTTGCCGCGCTCGCATTCGATCATCTGTTCTTCACCGGCTCGACCGCGGTCGGTCGCAAGGTCATGGCCGCGGCGGCACAGAATCTCACGCCGGTCACGCTCGAGCTCGGCGGCAAGTCGCCGGCGATCATCGCGCCCGGGTATCCGGTCGATACGGCCGCGCAGCGCATCGCCGCGGGCAAGTTCCTCAATGCCGGACAGACCTGCATCGCGCCGGACTATGTGCTGCTGCCGCGCGCGGCGATCGAGCCGTTCGTCGCCGCGATGAAGAATTATGTCGCGCAGCGTTACACCGGCCTCGCGGCGAATCCCGATTACAGCAGCATCGTCAACGCCGGCCAGTACGCACGCCTGCGCAGCTATCTCGATCAGGCCCATGCGGCCGGCGCAAAGGTCATCGAACTGGCCGACGGCGACGTGGGCGCTCGCGTGCTGCCGCCGACGCTGGTGCTCGATGCGCGCGACGATCTTGCGCTGATGCAGGACGAGATCTTCGGCCCGATCCTGCCGCTCGTCGCGGTCGAATCGGTCGACGCCGCGATCGACTATGTCAACGCGCGGCCACGCTCGCTCGCGCTGTATCACTTCGATCACGACAGGGCGCGCACCGAGCGCGTGCTCGAGCGCACGATCGCCGGCGGCGTCACCGTCAACGATACCGTGCTGCATTTCGCCCAGAACGAACTGCCGTTCGGCGGCGTCGGACCGTCGGGCATGGGCCATTACCACGGCCATGCAGGCTTTCTCGCCTTCAGCAAGCAAAAGCCGGTGCTGTATCAGGCGCGCTTGAGCAGCATGGCGCTGGCGCGGCCGCCGTATCGCAGGTTTGCCGATTTCCTGGTGAAGTTCCTCACGCGCTGACGTTCGGCGCCGCATCTGCATCGCCCTGGAGTTCCACTCATGCTTCGAGTTTCCTGCCCGCTTCTCATCGCCGCCATCGCCGGGTCGCTGGCCATGTCAGCGCACGCCGCCGGACCCATGCGCCCGGCAACTGCCGCCGCACATCCGGTGAATTCGACGGCTGCCGCTTCCGACGTCGGCGTGTTCGCCCGCTATGCCGGCACCTGGCAGATGCAGCTGACGCGCGTGCAGACCCCGTACAGCGAGGCGTCGAACGAGAGCATGACCGTCAGGAACGACTGCTGGCGCAGCGAAGTCTTCTACGTTTGCGACCAGATCATCGACGGTTCGCCCAAGGCGCTGATCGTGTTCTTCTACAACGCCGAGGAAAAGCGCTACGGCTCGTTTCCGATCACCGCCAGCAGCAGCACCGTCCATCCCGGCGACGTGCTCGTCGAAGGCGGGACGGTCACGTTCCCCTGGCAGATCAACGACAACGGCAAGACCGTCTCGATGCGCATCGTCAACATCTTCACGACCGCCGACCGCATGGAGTTCCGCCAGGAATATTCCGAGGACGGCCAGAAGTGGATTCCGATGGCGACCGGCGTCGAGCACAAGGTCGCCGGCAAGGGATCGACGAAGTCGAAGTAACACTGGGGCGCTGCGCTGGCCATGAATGCGGTTGGCGCCAGATGCATCTCTTGCCCTCTCCCATCGGGAGAGGGTGGCGCGAAACGCCGGGTGAGGGTCGGGGACCGCTTTGCGCCTCGCTACGCGCACATGATCCAGCTCTTTCTTCTTAGGTGCAAAGCTTCCACTCGCCTGCAGCGAGCGGCCTACTTTTGGCATTGCCCAAAAGTAGGCAAAAGGCTAGGCACCGGACGCGGTGCCCCGCCGCGCGTCATGCGCGGCGGGGTGTACCTGTGCTTCTCGGCGCCGGCGGGGTCGTCTGGCAGTACATCCTTGTACTGTCAGCCGACGCGCGCGCATCGTGCGCGCGCCCCTTAGGGGCATTTTCCGCCGTCACCTGCGATGCTCGGCACCGCGAACGGCGCCGGGATCCACGAAGCCGTGCATCCCTGCACTGCCTCGATGAGGAGTTCATGCGAGTTGTGGCTCCGGCTTCTGCGGCAGGATGCCGCCGAAAAAGGGCCCCCTTAAGGCGCGGCGAGCGCACGGAGAAACAGCCCGCAGGGTGGCGCGCACGATGCGCGCCAGTTCGCTGAATGCACACGGACGTGCATCCAGCGAACCCCGCAGTGCGATCGCGCACTCGCAGGGCAGGATGCCCGAAGAGCGCGCCGCCGGGGGTGGCCTTCTCATTGGTTACTTTCTCTTGGCCACACAAGAGAAAGTGACCCGCTCGCCCGCAGGGCGAGCGGAAGCTCTGCTTCCAAGACAAAACAATAAGTGCAAGAAGCTGGACTACACGCGACTCCTGTCGCGTGCCCTTCGGGCCGTGACCAGGTCCGCTGCTGCCGCTATGCGAATGTTCGAACCGGCATCCTGACTCCACAGTCCCGCTTAAGCGGGATGACGGCAAGAACTGGTGACGACGTCAGACCGGCGTCAAATGAGCGTAGGCAACAACCAGCCACTTGGCTCCGGCATTCTCGAAGTTGACCTGCACGCGCGCGTGCGCGCCGGCGCCCTCGGCGTCGATGACGACGCCTTCGCCGAAGGTGGCGTGGCGCACGCGCTGGCCGAGCTTGAGCGTCGGCGTGTCGCCGCCGTCGTCGATGAAGCGGCCGGCGTACATCGGGCGCGAGACCTGCACGCGCGGGCGCACCTCGTGCAGCAGTTCGCGCGGCAGTTCGTGCAGGAAGCGCGACGGGCGGTTGTAGGTTTCCATGCCGTGCAGGCGCCGCGTTTCGGCATACGACAGGACCAGCGTGTCGCGCGCGCGCGTGATGCCGACGTAAGCCAGGCGGCGCTCCTCTTCGAGCCGGCCCGGCTCGTCGAGCGATTTCTGGCTCGGAAACAGGCCGTCTTCGAGGCCGACCAGGAACACCAGCGGAAACTCCAGGCCCTTGGCCGAGTGCAGCGTCATCAGCTGCGCGCAATCCTCCCAGGCCTCGCCCTGGGTCTCGCCGGCTTCGAGCGCAGCGTGCGCGAGAAACGCGGTCAGTTCGGAGAAGCCGGCTTCCAGGTCCTCGGGTGTGCGCTCGAAGCGGCTGGCGACGTTGACCAGTTCGTCGAGGTTCTCGACGCGCGACTCGGCGCTGCCGCGCGAGTCGGCTTCGTAATAGTCGCGCAGCCCGCTGCGCTGGATCGCATGATCGATCTGTTCGGCCAGCGGCAGCGCCTCGGAATCGCGCAGAGCGCCGACTGGTGAAGCCCCGTCTTCCCCATCGTCTTCGAGGGGAGAGAGGGTCGAAGCGTCGGGGAGACGGTCGGCATCTCCGGACAAGGCCAGGGTGTCGCGGGATTCTCCGCTCACCCCGGCTCTCTGCGCCGAGAGCATCCGGGGAAGTGGGAGTGACAGGCCAGCGCAGGTCTTCGCCAGGTCGTCGATCAGCATCAGGAATGTCTTGAGCGCATTCTTCGCCCGCCCGGCAAGACTGCCGCCGAGCAGCTCGGACAGCGCGGCGTCCCACAACGAGATGCGGTTCGCGCGGGCGCGCTGGCGCAGCGTATCGATCGTGCGGTCGCCGATACCGCGCGGCGGCGTATTGACGGTACGTTCGAATGCCGAGTCGTCGTGGCGATTGGCGACCAGACGCAGGTAGGCCAGCGCGTCCTTGATTTCGGCGCGATCGAAGAAACGCAGCCCGCCGTAGACGCGATAGCGGATGTCGTGCTGGATCAGCTGCTCCTCGAAGTTGCGCGATTGCGCGTTCGAGCGGTACAGCACGGCGCATTCGCTCGCCCTGCCGCCGTGCTGGATGTGCTCGCGGATGCGATCGACGACGAAACGCGCTTCGTCCTGTTCGTTGTACGCGGCATACAGCGCGATCGGTTCGCCGGCCTGGCCGGCGGTCCACAAGTG
Organism: Rudaea sp.; assembly: GCA_035606275.1. Classification (GTDB taxonomy): domain Bacteria; phylum Pseudomonadota; class Gammaproteobacteria; order Xanthomonadales; family Rhodanobacteraceae; genus Rudaea. The sequence goes on along the minus strand of DATNFS010000003.1, from coordinate 5,919 downwards.
CTTGCCCAGGCGCTGCGGATTGTTGGCGATGATCGCGTTCGCGGCTTTCAGGATGGTCGCAGTCGAACGATAGTTCTGCTCGAGCCGGATCGTCTGCGCACCGGGAAAATCGCGCAGGAAATGCTGCACGTTCTCGACGCGCGCACCGCGCCAGCCATAGATCGCCTGGTCGTCGTCGCCGACGACGAAGACTTGTCCGGTCTGTCCGGCCAGCACGCGGACCCACGCGTACTGCAGCGTGTTCGTGTCCTGGAACTCGTCCACCAGCAGGTGCCGGTAGCGGTTGCGGTAATGGTCGAGCAGCGGCTGGTTGTGCAGCCACAATTCGTGCGCGCGCAGCAGCAGCTCGGCGAAATCGACGAGGCCCGAGCGCTGGCACGCTTCCTCGTAGGCGCGGTAGATGTCGAGCAGTGTTTTGGTCAGCGGATTGGTTTCGTGGTGGAATGCGTCGGGCCGCTTGCCTTCGTCCTTGGCGGCATTGATGAACCAGGCCGACTGGCGCGGCGGAAAGCGCGATTCGTCGAGGCCGAGCCCGACGATCACGCGCTTGATCACGCGCTGCTGGTCGTCGCTGTCGAGGATCTGGAACGTCTCCGGCAGCTTCGCCTCGCGCCAGTGCTGGCGCAGCAGGCGATGCGCGATGCCGTGGAACGTGCCGACGGTCAGGCCCCTGGTGCCCTGGCGGATCAGCGTGTCGCAGCGCGCGCGCATTTCACCGGCGGCCTTGTTGGTGAACGTGACGGCCAGGATCGACCACGGCGAGGCATGTTCGACTTCGAGCAGCCAGCCGATGCGGTGGGTCAGCACGCGCGTCTTGCCGGAGCCGGCGCCGGCCAGGACCAGGTAATGTCCGGGCGGCGCCGTGACCGCTTCGCGTTGCGCCGGGTTCAGGTCGTCCAGCAGATAGGAAACATCCATTGCTGCAATTGTAATGGCGCGGCGCGATTTAAGGTCATGCGTGACTTGTGTGGCTATGCAACTTCGCGCGCGCGGTGCATTCTCAGGCAAAGGTCAGCTATTCCGATGATGTCGATGCCGAGCCCGCCGCCGATGTTCCCGCGCCTCCTGCTGGTTGCCGCACTGCACGCCGCGTCTGTACTGGCGGCGGCGGATGACGGCCCGCAATACAACGCGACTTTCGATGCGCAGGCGCAGAGCGCCAGCGTGCGGCTGTGCCTGGAGCAGCCGCACGCCAGCGTCGAGTTTGCCGCCGATTCGGCCTGGGCCATACGCTTCGCCGCCGACGTCAGGCGCGATACCGGCGCCGCCGTCGAGGCCGGCGAGAGCGGCTGGACGGCGCGCGACTGGCATGCCGGCGAATGCCTGACCTATCGCGCCGACCTGCGTGCGATCGCTGCCGAACACAAGCCCGACGTCGGCTGGCAGATGGGCGCCGACTTCATCGCCGCGCCGCAATTGTGGCTGCTGCGGCCGGATGTGCAGGGCGCTGCCGATGCCCGGTTGCGCATCGAGCTGCCGCCCGGCTGGTCGATCTCGGCGCCGTGGCGCGAACTCGGCCGCGATGCCGTGCCGCCATCGGGCGCGGCCGCCACGCCAGCCGCGGCCAAAGCATCCACAAGTATACGTTTCCACATTCCAAATACGCCGCCGGACTGGTCGGCTGCGGTCGCGTTCGGTCATTTCAGCGAGGAGCGCATCGCGCTGCCGGGCGGCGTGCTGCGCTTCGCCGTGCTCGAAGGCGCCGACGCGGCGCAGCGCGCGAAGCTGCGCGGCTGGATCGAGCACGTGTCGAAGGCCGTGCTGAGCGCGTACGGCCGCCTGCCGCTGCCCGAAGTGCAGGTCGTGGCGATCCCGGTCGGACAGCTCGGCGTTGCCGCGCGCGTCGGTCGAGCGATGAATCCCGAGGCGGTCCACTTCGGCCAGTCGATCCGCGGCGAAGGCAATGCGCTGGAACTGCTGGTCGATCCGAGCCGCCCGGCCGAAGAATTCGCCGACGACTGGACCGCCGTGCACGAGCTCAGCCACCTGATGCATCCGTACCTCGGCGATCGCGGCGCATGGCTGGCCGAGGGACTGGCCACGTACTACCAGAACGTGCTGCGCGCGCGCTCCGGAATGCTCACGCCGGCGCAGGCGTGGGACCGCCTCTACGAAGGTTTCAGGCGCGGCGCTAAGGCGCAGAGCGACGAGTCGCTCGACGAGGTTGCGCAGAACATGCACCGCAGCCATGCGTTCCAGCGCGTCTATTGGGCCGGTGCGGCGTTCTGGCTCACGGTCGATCGCGACCTGCGCCGCGATACGCACGGCGCGATGAATCTCGAAACCGCCTTGTCGCGCTTCCGCGACTGCTGTCTGCCGGCGTATCGCCAATGGCAGCCGGAGGACTTTGTCGCGCGCCTCGACGCGTTGGCCGGCAGCACGGTGTTCGGCAAGCGCTACCGCGAATTCGCGCAGATGCGCCGCTTCCCGGATTGGGAAAAACTATACTCGGACCTCGGCATCCGCACGGGCGGCGAGCATCTGGCGTTCGATGCTTCGGCGAGCGACGCGGCGATCCGCGAAACGATCATGGCACCGCTCGAGGGGACCGGTGCCGCGCATGCCGCGCGGCACTGAGGCCAAAGGCCAGGCAAAGCGGCCGATCCGCTGCCTGCCGCTGCAACAGGCGTTTGACATCGATCCCATCGTTGCGCGCGCTCAGCGCCGGTACTTCATGCCGAGCAGCACGATTGCCAGTCCGGTCAGCGCGGTGAAACCGCCGAGCCATGGCGGAATCGGCCGCTCGGTCGTCAGCGAAGCCGTAAAGTTGCCGACCTTTACGGTGTCGTGTTCGGCCGGGTAGCTGATCTTGCCGAACCAGATGGCGATACCTGCGCCGATCAGGACCAGGCCGAGCACGATCAAGACGTGGCGCATGCTTTTTCTCCGCGAACAATCGATCCGGCGGCCGCAGTTCGTGGACGCTTCACGGCTTGTCGACCAGTTTCACGCCCGGCAGAGACAGTACATAGTCAGCGCCCATCAACCGCGACGGCGTGAAGTAGCCGCCTGCGACGCTGCGCTGCGCGAACAGATGCTGGACGATGCCGAGCGACGCAGTCACGGTCAGGTCATAGCCGTTCGGCGCCTTCAGCGCCAGCGTCGCCTGCCTGCCGGCGGCGTTCGTCACTTCGCCCCAGACATGGCAACCGCTGTCCTGGCGGCGCAGGTCGGAGGGCCCGGGCGTGGCGCGTTCGATGCGCCGCTTCATGAAGTCCTGCACGAAGCCCAGGCCGAGCAGCGGCTGCAGCCGCCGCATCCAGCGCATGCGCTGGATCGTCTTCGGCGGCACCACCATGTAGGTTTCGACGTTCGGAATGCCGGTCGACACGTACGAGGTGTAGACGTCGCCCCATGGAATGGTCATCGCCGTGCGCGACTTGCCGTCACGCACGAACTCGCGCGACTTCCACGCCAGCGGCACCTCGGTCAGTTCGCCGTCGATGCGCACGCGGCCGCCCCTGGCCATGCCCTCGACGCTGGTCTTTGCCGTGCCGGGGCTCGGGCCGCCGCCCGCTTCGAACGCCAGCACGAGTGACGTCGCGTCGGGCAGGCGCTGCTTGAGCATTGCCGCGAGGCAATCGGTCGGCACCACGTCGAAACCCGAGCCGGGCAGCACGACGATGCCCGCCTCGCGCGCGCGCTCGTCGGCGCGATGGCACAGCGCGAATACGTCGATCTCGCCGGTGATGTCCAGGTAGTGCACCTTGCGCTTGAGGCATGCTTCGAGCATCGGTTCGGCGGTGCTCGAGAACGGGCCGGCGCAATGCAGCACGAGGTCGATGTCCTCGAGATTGCGCTCGATCTCCTTCGCGCCGGACAACTCGAACACGCGCCGCAGCTGGCCCAGTCCGTCGGCCAGCGCGGCGATCTCGTCGCGGTTGCGACCGGCCAGCATCGGCTTGAGTCCGCGCCGCGCCGCCTCGCGCGCTATCAGGCGGCCGGTGTAGCCGTTGGCGCCGTAGATCATCAGCTTGGGCATGTCAGTCCTTCCCTCGGCGATAACCCTCGAGCAGCTTGCGCAGGAACAAGTCGGGCAGGAAACGCTTGATGCGCCAGCGCAGCGGTTCCCCTGCGGTCGGCAGGATCATGAAGTCACCGCGCATCGCGGCGCGATAGATCGCTGCGGCAACATCGTCGGCCGTCTCCTTCGCCGCGGCCATCAGCTTGCCCGCCAGCGCGCGGTCCTGGTCCGGCGCGCGCGCGGTCTGCATCAGGTTGGTCTGGAAGAACGACGGGCACACGACCGACACCTTCATGCCGCTGGCGCGAATGGCAAGTTCGGCACGCAGCGTTTCCGACAGCGAAATGACACCGGCCTTGCTCGCCGAATAGGCGCCCATGTTTGGCGCATTGGCGATGCCGGCGAACGAAGCGATGTTGATGAAATGGCCGCGCGACTGGCGCAGCATCGCCGGCAGGAACGCACGGCAGCAGCGCACCACGCCCATCAGGTTGATGTTCAGCGTCCAGCGCCAGTCGTCGAGGCTCGTCTCGGCCACGCTGCCGGCGCTGGCGATACCGGCATTGTTGACGACGATGTCGACGCCGTCCCACGCGGCGAGCACCTCGTCGTGCATTTCCTCGACCGAAGCATCGTCGCCGACATCGACCCACAGTGCCATTGCGCCGACCCCGAATTCGGTGAGCCGGCGCACCGTGTCGTTCGCCGCGTCGATGTTGATGTCGGCACAGGCGACGCGCCAGCCGTTCTCCGCGAAGCAGAACGCCAACGCGCGTCCGAGGCCGCTGCCGGCACCGGTGATCAGGACACGGCGTTGCTCCATCGATCGCGCTCGCCTTGGCGGTGGTCGCCGGATTGTAGCCAGATATCGCCGAACGCGGGCAACTGGACGATGAGCGATGCATTGCCCGGTACGGCCGGCAGCAGTTGCGCCAGATCATTGCAATCCCGGGCGGCTTGTCGCTGCGACAGCAGGCACGCTCGATCAAAGGGCAATGGGAAACGGCGGAGCGATTGCGCAGGCTGTATTGCACCGCCATGCTGCCGCTCGGGCCCGCAGCCCGCGGCATTAGTATAAACGTATACGCCGGACACAAAAAAAGCCCCGAGAACTTAGGGGAGAAGCTCTCGGGGCCGGGTTCGAAGGCCGATCTGGGGAGGGATCGGTCTCCGGCGGGGTGACTCAGGGAGGTGAGTACCCCGTTGGGCGCCGTTGCGTGCGCCGATCAGTTAGATGGACCTTGGACGCGGGAAGTTCAAGGCCGCCGCCAAAAAAATTCAGCCTTCATTCATGCGTTTTTGAATCAGTCACTTGCACGCCGGCAGCCGTTGCGGCAATGACTTCCGGCAGGGGCGCCGCACCATTGCGGCGTGAAGAAAGCGTTACGGATGCGAGCGCCACATCCCTTCGGATGGAGTCTCGGCCACTGCAACGCAAGAGGCAGCGAACCAGGATGCAGTCCGGCCGGACTCCGGACTAATGCGCTTCGTCCCAGTTGGCGCCGACGCCGATGTCGACGATCAGCGGCACGGCCAGTTCCGCCGCCGCGGCCATGCGCTCGCGCACGCCGGCGGAAATGCCGTCGACGGCATCGTCGCGCACCTCGAACACGAGTTCGTCGTGCACCTGCATGATCATGCGCGCCTCGCCGCCGAGCGAGGCGAGCCAGGCGTCGACCGTGATCATGGCGCGCTTGATGATGTCGGCCGCCGTGCCCTGCATCGGCGCGTTGATCGCGGCGCGCTCGGCGCCGGCGCGCAGGCCCTGATTGCGTGAATTGATTTCGTACAGGTACAGACGGCGGCCAAACAGCGTCTCGACGTAGCCGTCGCGATGCGCCTGCTCGCGCGTGGCGTTCATGAAGGCCTGCACGCCGGGATAGCGTTCGAAATAGCGCTTCATGTAACCCTGCGCCTCGCCGCGGTCGATGCCGAGGTTGCGTGCCAGCCCGAAC
>DATNFS010000002.1:0-10431 GCA_035606275.1 Rudaea sp. | reverse complement strand
GTGTCGGAACCAGCGGCAAGGCGTCGTCGGAGGATCCCGGCTCGTTTGCCGGCGCGCCGCCGCGATCGGCCGCGACAGACACCGATGCCGCGAACGATGCCGCCGCGACGAACAGGATCAGCCCAAGCGCGTTGACGATATGCGGCGCCGTCTTGTTCCGGTTCGTGCCGAGCCTGACGTCGCAGGCGCGAAGTCGGCGCACCGGTCGCATGGCGCTTCGATCTTGCTGGCCTGGCGCCCTGCGCTCGGCGTGGACGGTCATCGTCGGCGTGAGGCGCAATTCGATCTCTCAATCGCGATATGCCGGCGGCCACGCGCTCGTCGCCGTCTTCGGTGCATAGCGATCACGCAACAGCGTCTGGCGCGTCACGCGCGAAGCCTCCGCGCCTCTGGCCAGAACCAGGTCCGGCGCACTGGCCGGTTCGAGCGGATCGCCGTTCCAGATCACGAGGTCGGCGTCGAGACCGCGCGCCATGCTGCCGTAGTGGTCGCCGATGCCGAACACGCGCGCCGGATTGATCGTCAGCGCCTTGATCGCTTCGGCATACGGCAAGCCGTTGGCGACCGCCAGGCCCGCCGCTTCGCGCACCGCTTCGCCGGCGTTGTGGCTCAGGTGGATCGTGTTGCCGGAAACCGTGAACGCGATCGTGACGCCGGTGCGCTGCAGGATCGCGGCGCTGTCGATACGCGCACCGAGCTGGTCGAAATTGAACGGCAGGTCCGCTTCCGGGTCGATCACGACGGCGACCTTGTGCGCAGCGAGCAGATCCGCACAGCGCCACGCTTCGGCGCCGCCGAGGACGATCAGCGGCAGGTGGAAGTCGTCCGCCAGGCGCACGGCCTGGCGGATGTCCGACTCGCGCGACACCTGCATCGCCAGCGGCATTCGCCTGCCGAGCGCGGCGTGCAGGGCCGCGACGTTGATCACGTTCTGCAACTGGTCGCGCGGCGAACCGACCGGCTTGGGTACGTATGTCCCGCCCTCCTCGAACGCATTGCGCAGCAGCTGCCACTGCGCGCTGCGCGAACCGCCGCCCTTCTTCGCCGCACCGCCGCCGATGCCGGCGTACAACGCGACCTGCGCGCGATCCAGAATGTCGGCTCCCGGCGCAATCCGCAACGCAGCGCCCATGCCGAGCAGCGCTGCGTCGGATGCGGACGCCGGACTCGTCACGGCACGAGTCAGGCCGTCGGCCAATACGCCGGGCAGCAGTACCGAATTGGCATTCAGGCCGTACTGCACGTCGAACGCCGCACCGAGCGGCCCGCTGTCGACGCCGTAGTCGCGCGTCTCCTCCAGCGACGAGACCTCGACCAGGCCCAGGTGCGTGTTCGCGTTCATCAACCCCGGCGTGACGACATGGCCGTGCGCGTCGACGACACGCGCGCCGGCCGGAGCGGCGCCACCGGCCGAGACCGAATCGAAGCGGCCGTCACGGATCACGATCGTGGCGTCGTCGACCGGTCCGCTCGACCCCTCGGTCATGGTCCATGCCTTCGCGTGCACGATCGCCACGGTTTCGGCGGCCGCTGTGCCGGTTGCCGGCGCAAGCAGAACAAGACAAGAAAATATCCTGGCGCGGATGAACGCGGATGGGAGCACAGATGAACGCGGATTCGAAAAAGCACATGCTCTATCCGCGACGATCTGCGTCGATCCGCATTGATCCGCGTTCAACTGCCCTGCCCGTCGTTCGGCGGCCATCTGGCAGGATTTTTCGGCACGGATGAACGCCGGAGAACGCGGATTCGAAAATGGTACTTCTTTATCCGCTCTTGTCCGCGGCCATCCGCCCTGATCCGCGTTCAAAATCTCTGCTCGCCGTTCAGCCGCCATGCTCGCCTGCCTTTGCCGGAAGCGCCGGCATGGTCGGTTGGCCGAGCTCGAAATCCGTGCGCGGACGGCGCGCCGGATCGGCGCGGTCGTAGACGAGCGCGCCGTCGATGAATACCTGGTCGGCGTGCGTGTAGACGCTGAACGGATCGCCCGACCAGATCACCGCATCGGCGTTCTTGCCGGTTTCGAGCGAGCCGATCCTGGCGTCCAGACCGAGCACCTTTGCCGGATTCGAGGTCACCCAGCCAATCGCGTGTTCCTCGCTCAACTGCAGTCCCGCGCGCCGGCCGGCGGCGAAGGCCTTGCCGGCTTCGAGCGTGAGACGCTGGCCGAGCCATGGCGAATCCGAATGCATCGTGACGCAGGCGCCGGCCGCGTCGACGAACGCGGCGTTTTCGCGGACGCCGTCGAGCGCTTCCATCTTGTAACCCCACCAGTCCGACCAGACGACGGCGCAGGTCTGGTTGCGCACGAACAGGTGCGGAATCTTGTACGCCTCGACCGCGTGGTGGAACGCGGCGATGTGGAAGCCTGCCTCTTTTGCGACATCGAACAGCGTCGCCATGTCGTCGGCGCGGTAGCAATGCCACTGCACGCGGATGTCGCCGTCGATCGCGCCGGCGAGCGTGTCCTTCTTCAGGTCGTCGTCGGGCCGCTTGTCTTCCCTGCCGGCTTCATAGTCGAGCCACTTCTGCCGGTAGGCCGCGGCGTCGACGAAAGCCGCGCGCACGCCGGCCACGTTGCCCATGCGCGTCGAAGGAAACTTGCCTTTCGAGCCGTAGGTGTTCTTGGGATTCTCGCCGCAGGCCATCTTCATGCCGTACGCAGCGCCCGGAAACTTCATCGCCTGCACCGTCGTCGCCGGCACGTTCTTCAGCACCACGCTGCGGCCGCCGACCAGGTTGCTCGATCCGGGCAGCACCTGCAACGTCGTGACGCCGCCGGCCAGCGCGCGCGCGAACGACGGATCCTGCACCGTGATCGAATGCTCGGCCCATACATTGGCCGTGACCGGATCGGTCGATTCGTTGGTATCGCCGGTTTCCAGGTCGAGCGACGTGAACGGCAGCGCGAAGTCGCCGTCGTGCGAATGCACGTCGATGATGCCGGGCGTGACCCAGCGGCCGTGCGCATCGATCGTCTTCGCGCCGGCGGATGCCCCGACCTGCGAACCGATCGCGGCGACCTTGCCGTCGCGCAGCAATACGCCGGCATGTTCGAAGCGATGGCCGGCGCCGTCGAGAATCGTTGCGTCGACGATCAGCGTGTCTTCGCGCGGCAGCGGCGCGTACGTGCTCGGGAACGGATCGGCCTTCCACGGCAGCGGCGCCTTCGGGCCGTGGTGCGTGTGCTCGCCGTCCTTGTCCTTCGCGAGCAGGCCCGAAAACGGCGCGGCAGCCCAGAGGATCGTCAACAGGGCTGCCGCGAGTTTCATGCCGAGCGCACGTTCCTCAGAACTTGCGCGTGACCGTTGCGGTGATCACGCGGCGCAGGCCGTAGAAGCATTGCGCATCGCTCGAGCAGCGCGATACGTACTCCTTGTCGAACAGGTTCGCGAAGTTCAGCTGCATGACCCATAGATCCAGATTGTAGTGCACCGTCGCGTCCCACAGGGTCACACCGGCTGTCTGGAACTGGTTCGCCGGATCGCCGAAGACCGAGCCGATGTGACGGAAGCCGAGGCTGCCGCCCAGGCCGCCGAACCTGCCCTCCTGCTGCGTGTAGTCGACCAGCGCCGAAACCAGGTTCTTCGGCACGACGGTCAGCTGCTTGTGCAGGTCGACGCCGTTGCTCTTGGTCACTTCCGAATCGGTGTAGGTGTAAGCAGCATTGAAGCTCCAGCGCTCGTTGATGCGCGCCACGGCTTCCAGTTCGATGCCCTTGACCTCGACTTCGCCGGTCTGCACGTTGAAGAACGGATGTGCGGGATCCGGATCCGGCGTCAGCACGTTGCTTTGCGTCAGATCGTAGGCGGCCGCCGTGAACAGCGCATGCACGCCGGACGGCAGATCGCTCGGCTGCCATTTCACGCCGCCCTCGAACTGCTCGCCCTCGGTCGGCTTGAAGGCGTTGCCGTGGAAATCCGCGCCTGCGGTCGGCTGGAACGACGTCGCGTACGACACGTACGGCGCGAAACCGCTTTCGAACAGGTAGTTGAGGCCGGCGTGGTAGGTGAACTTGTTGTCGCTCTCGCCCGCGCCCGAATTGGTCTGGTCGATGTGATCGTAGCGGCCGCCCAGCGTAAGCACCCAGCGGTCGAGCTTGACCTGGTCCTGCGCATACAGGCCGGTCTGCTTCTGCACTTCCTGCACGTACGGGAACAGCGACGTTGGCGTCACGATCGGCACGCCGTAGACCGGATGGAACAGGTCGATCGGCGGCGCCGCAGCGAAGCCGAATTCGGAATTCTCGGTGTAGCGGCGGTAGTCCAGGCCGAACAGCATGCGCTGCTTGACCGTGTCGCCGTCGAGCTTGCCCTCGACGCGCGAGTCGACGTTGAACGACTTGGTGTTCTCGTTGAACGGGAAGTTGTAGCGGTTGACCGTGCGATAGTCGTCCGGCACGCCATCGCCGTTCGCGTCGACCAGGCCGGCGCCGTAGACCTGCAGGATCTTCACGTCGGACGAGAAGTACTTGAGGTTCTGCTCGAAGCGCCAGTCGTCGTTGAACTTGTGGTTGAAATCGTAGCCGACGCCGTACTGGTCGCGCTTGAAGTGGTTGTAGTCGGTGTCGCCCAGGTTGGTGTCGGTCGGCACCTTGCCGAGCGGGTTGGGCTTGATCACGCCGAACGAAGGCAGGAAGCCGCCGCCGTCGCCGTAGACGTCGTCGTGCTGGAAGTAGCTCAGGAACGTGAGGTTGGTTTCCTTCGTCGGCACCCAGGTCAGCGCCGGCGCGACGTAGGTGCGGTTCGTGTCGACGCCGTTGGTCTGCGTGCCGCGATCGAAGTACAGCGCGGTCAGGCGGCCGAGGAAGTGACCGTCGGCGTCGAGCGGGCCGGTGACATCGCCGGCAACCTGTCCGTCGCCGAAGCTGCCGCCCTGGAGCTGGCCTTCACCGCTGAACTGCGCTTCGGGCCGCCGGCTGGTCAGGTTGACGATGCCGCCCGGGGGCGACAGGCCGTACAGCGTCGATGACGGTCCCTTGAGCACTTCGACGTTCTGGAAACCGAACAGGTCGACGCCGACGTTGGCGACCGAGCCGATCGGCGCCTGCAGGCCGTCGATGTATTCCGGCGGATAGAAGCCGCGCAGCGTCAGCCAGTCGTAGCGCGGATCCGGCCCGTAGTTTTCGCCGATCACGCCGGACGTGTAGCGCACGACCTGGCTCAGGTTCTGCCAGTCGAGCAGGTCGATCTGGTCGCGCGGGATCACGGTGACCGACTGCGGCGTTTCGATCAGCGGAATGGTCGACTTCGCCGCGCCGTTGGTGTCGCGCGGCACGTAGTCGGGGGCCGAAACGATGACGCCTTCGAGCGTCTGCGTGTTGTTCGCATCGTTGCCGGACTGGGCATCGTCGACCGCCGCGGCGGCACCCGCATAACCGATCAGGGCCAGCAGCATGCTCATGTGCAGCATGCGGCGCCGGCCGAACTGGTCCGAACCAAAGCGTTGAAGCTTGTTCATGTGTCACCCCCAAGGCATGTGTGTCGAACCGAACGCTTGCAGACATGCGCGCGGGATTCGAGATGGGTTCGAGTCGGGTCCGCTCCGAACTGGTGCGCCTGCAATTTGTTCCGATCTGCACGGCGATGCCTGCGCAGCGGGGTCTGAAATCGTCGCGTTAAGGCCATCGCGATGACGCCGGGCAAGGATCCGCGGGCAGGCGTCGCGTTCACGCGGCGGCGGCCGGATCGAGCCGCTCGCACAACCAGGCGGCGCCATCGCCCAGGGCGCGGCGCGCAACCGCGGCGATCGATACCGCCTCGAGGAAACTGTGCGTCGCACCTGGATATTCCTTGTGCGCAACCGCGACCCCCGCCGCACGCAGGCGTTCGGCGAACGCGATGCTTTGTTCCGCCAGCACGTCGCATTGCGCGCTGATCAGCAATGCCGGCGGCAGGCCTTCCAGCCGCGCGCGCAGCGGCGCGGCGAGCGGATCGCGCGCATCGTCCGGATCGGCCAGATAGTTGGTCCAGAACGCCGCCATCTCGCTGCTGGTGAGCAGGTTGCCGGGCGCACCGAAACCGCTGATCGCCTGTTGCGAAGACTCGCTGGTGAAGCAGCCATAGTGCAGCAGCAGCCCGCGCAGCAGGCCGGGCGCGCCGCTGTCGCGCAGAGCCAGCGCCGTGGCGACGGCCAGATTGGCGCCGGCGGAGTCGCCGCCGATCGCGATGCGCGCCGTGTCGATGCTCCACTCGCCGCCGTTCGCCGCGAGCCAGCGCGCGACGCCTTCGATCTGGCGCAGTGCAAACGGAAACTTGGCCTCGGGCGACAGTGCATAGTCGACGCCGACGACGACGACGCCCGCGCGCGCGGCCAGCTCGCGCATCAACCGGTCGTGCGTGTTCAGGCTGAACATGGTCCAGCCGCCGCCGTGCAGGTAGATCAATGCCGGCAGTGCCACGGCGCCGCTGGCCGGGCGGTAGACGCGCACACGCACGTCGCCCTGCGCCGTCGGCACGAGATGTTCCCGCGTCGACGCCATCTGCGGGCCGCCTTGTCGCCATGGCGCGCGGATCTCCTCGGCTATGCGCCGCATCTCGGGAATCGTCAGCGTGTCGGTTGCCGGGTAGCGTGCCCACGCCTGCGCGAGTTCGTCGACGAAGCGGCGAATCTGCGGGTCGAGCGGGTCCGCGCTGGCAGCGGTTGCATCCGACTGAACCGAATCACTTGCCATGCCTGTGTCCCGGCTGCCCCGATCGCGACGGAAGGTCTGCGTGTCCGCGGCCAATTGCACCGCGTTGCGTTGTGTGCGTAGAATCGAATCGCGTTCGCACTTTATGCTGCGCATGAAAATGCGCTGTCGCGAGGAGACCATTCATCGTCTAGCGTGGGCCACATGGGTCGCAGCAACAAGAGCATCGACTACCAGTTCGTGCCTCGCCCGATCGCCGTGTTGATGGACGACTACGCACACGGTTTTTTCGATCCTCCGCACCAGCACATCCGCGCCCAGCTCGTCTATGCGACGAGTGGCGTCACGATCCTGAGCACGCACGACGCGAGCTACGTGGCACCGCCGCAGCGCGCGGTCTGGATTCCCGCCGGCGTCGAACACGAAGTGCGCTGCCGCGGCCGCGTGCAGTTGCGCACGCTGTACATCGCCAGCGATGCAGCGCCTGACCTGCCCACGGCGTGCCAGGTCATCGAGGTATCGAACCTGCTGCGCGAACTGATTCTCGCGGCCGGCGATCTGCCGATCGAGTACCGGCTCGAGGGGCGCGACCAGCGCATCATGGACCTGATCCTCGACGAGATCCGCTGCGCGCGGCGCATCCCGCTGTCGGTGCCGATGCCGCAGAACGAGCGCCTCGCGCGCATCTGCAAGGCGATCCTCGCCGATCCGTCGCAGCACGATGCGCTGAACGACTGGGCCGACGCCGCCGCGATGGGCCGGCGCACGTTCACGCGCACGTTCCGCAAGGAAACCGGCATGAGCTTCGCGACCTGGCGCCAGAACGTGCGCCTGGTCGATGCACTCTCGCGCCTGGCAACCGGCCACTCGGTCACCGCGACCGCGCTCGACGTCGGCTACAGCAGCCCGAGCGCGTTCACCGCCATGTTCCGCCGCACGTTCGGCGTGCCGCCGACGCACTACCTGGTCGACCAGCCGGCGCAGCCGCTCTCGGCAACGCCGTAGTCTTGGCTGGCGGCATTGCCTTCGGGTTGCCTCGCGACGGAAGTCTCGCGTGAAAGCCGCCTTTCAGCTCTTTCTTCACGCATGAATGGATTGACCTTGAAGTGCAGAGCTTTCGCTCTCCCTTCGGGCGAGCGAGTTACTTTTTGGCATTGCCCCAAAAAGTAACCAAAAAGGTCTAGGCGCCGGACGCGGTGCCCCGCCGCGCGTCATGCGCGGCGGGGTGTACCTGTGCTTCTCGGCGCCGGCGGGGTCGTCTGGCAGTACGTCCGTGTACTGTCAGCCGACGCGCGCGCATCGTGCGCGCGCCCCTGCGGGCATTTTCCGCCGTCCCCTGCGATGCTCGGCACCGCGAACGGCGCCGTTGATCCATGACTCCGTGCATCCCTGCACTGCCTCGAACTGGTGGATGGGAGAGCGGCTGCTCTTGCTTTTGCTTCTGCGGCAGGATGCCGCCGAAACGCCCCCCCCTGAGGCGCGGCGAGCGCACGAAGGAACAGCCCGCAGGGTGGCGCGCAGGATGCGCGCCAGTTCGCTGAATGCACACGGACGTGCATCCAGCGAACCCCGCAGTGCGATCGCGCACTCGCAGGGCAGGATGCCCGAAGAGCGCGCCGTCGGGGGTGGCCTTCTCTTTGGTTACTTTCTCTTGGCCACACAAGAGAAAGTGACCCGCTCGCCCGCAGGGCGAGTGGAAGCTTTGCTTCTCGCAAGGATTGAGAAAGCGAAGACACTGGATTCTGGCTTGCGCCGGAATGACGAGGTAAGGAAACACCATCCCCAGCCAACCCTCCCCTTGAAGGGGAGGGCCGAAGCGAGCGCAGCGCCCCCGTCCGTTATTTGACGTGGACGGTGATCTTCTTCGACACGATCGGCGGATCGAACTGCACGTGCAGGGCGTCGGCGAAATCCAGTTGCAGCGTATGGTCGCCCGGCTCGAGGTGGATCGTGTCTTCGGTCTGGCCCTTGCCGTAGTGCTTGTGGGTGGCGTCGTTCGGAATCGGCAGGTCGCCGGGTGGCAGGTCTTTCTGGTCGATCAGCAGATGGTGGTGGCCGGTGCCCGGCTTGTTTTCGCTTGCCGGCGCAATGGCAATGCCCTTGACCCCAAACTCGACCTTCACGTCCTGGCCGACGGCCGCGCCGTCCGCGGGAGCGACGAAGAAGACTTCGGCGCCCGCTGGCGCCCTGGTTCGCGGCAACCCGGCGGGCTGCTGGGCGAGCGTGGAGAAGGTTGCACCGAAAGCCAGCAGCCCGAGCGTTGCAAACCTTGCAGAATGACGCATGATGGCGACTCCGTTGCTGGTCGTTGCGCAGACGCAAATAATACGCCGGATTGCAAACCGGTGGAGCATTGCGTCGTCACGCGAACATTGCGGACGGCGGAATAACATCAACGTCCCGGTTGACCCGAACCGGCACAACGCCCGCGCACACGGGCGCTGGCTGGTGTCTGCGCCGCTTGCGTCGTCAAAACGTTCTTGTGAAAGTCCTCGCTACCCCCATCTGCCATCAGTGACTGCCGAAACACCCCCCGCCACCCTGTACGCCACGATGCGCCGGTTGATGCCGTATGTCTGGCATTACCGGCAGCGCGTCGTCACTGCACTGATCCTGCTCGTGCTGGCGAAACTGGCGAATATCGGCGTGCCGGTCATCCTCAAGCACCTGGTCGACAACCTCGACCTGAAGCTGTCGGTGCTGACGATTCCGGCCTTGCTGCTGCTGGCCTATGGCGCGTTGCGCCTGTCGACATCGCTGTTCCAGGAGCTGCGCCAGGTCGTGTTCGCGCGCGTCCTCGCGCGGACGTCGCGCGAGGTCACGCTGCGCGTGTTCTCGCACCTGCATGCGTTGAGCCTGCGTTTCCACCTGGACCGCCGCACCGGCGGCGTGGCGCGTGATGTCGAGCGCGGCATGGTGTCGATCACCGACCTGCTCGACTGGACGATCTACACGATCCTGCCGACGCTGTTCGAGATCATCGTCGTTTCGACCATCCTGATCGTGCACTACGACATCTGGTTCGCACTGATCACGCTGACGACGCTGGCAGCCTACGTGGCGTTCACCTTTTCGGTCACGGAATGGCGCCTGCGCTACTACCGCGCGAAGAACGACGCCGACACCGAAGCCAATGCGCGTTCGGTCGATTCGCTGCTGAACTACGAGACGGTAAAGTACTTCGGCAACGAGCAGCACGAGCTGCACCGTTTCGATTTCGCGCTGAAGCAATACGAAGAGGCCACGGTAAAAAGCCTCAAGACGCTCGCCGTGCTCAACATCGGCCAGGCCAGCATCGTCGCGATCGGGCTGACGCTGTTGCTGTGGCGCGCGGCGGCCGGCGTCGTGGCCGGCACGCTGAGCGTCGGCGACCTGGTGCTGGTCAACGCGTTCCTGATCCAGTTGTCGATACCGCTGAATTATCTCGGCGTCGTCTACCGCGAGGTCAAGCAGGGCCTGACCAACATCGAGCGCATGTTCGCGTTGCTCGACAAGCCACAGGAGATCCGCGATGCGCCGGATGCCAGGCCGCTGGTCGTGCGCGGTGCCGAGGTGCGCTTCGAACACGTGTCGTTCCGCTACGATCCGGACCGCGACATCCTGCGCGACGTGGATTTTTCGATCCCGCCCGGCAAGACCGTGGCCGTGGTCGGCACGACCGGCGCCGGCAAATCCACGCTGGCGCGGCTCCTGTATCGCTTCTACGACATCAGCGCCGGCTCGATCCGCATCGACGGCCAGGACATTCGCGACGTGACGCAGGATTCGCTGCGCGCGGCGATCGGCATCGTGCCGCAGGA
>DATNFS010000001.1:0-15672 GCA_035606275.1 Rudaea sp. | reverse complement strand
GATCCTGATCGAACCGGTGCTCAGCGAAATCTTGCCGCAGGCAAGAGCGGTCATGTCGATGTTGTCGCCGCTCGCGGCATTCTCGACGGCGAAGCGCAGCGTTCCGGTCCTGCTTGGCAAGTCGCCCGAGTTGCCCTGGTCGCAGCTGTTGACGATCCAGTCGGCGGCGAATACCGATGCGGGCGATGCCAGCGTGAACAGCGCCGCTGCGCATGCGGGCAGCGGTTTGCGATGTAACCGGTCAAGCGGACGAAGAGCTGATCCCGACATTTGTCTCTCCCTAGCCAGATACCGTCCAGCACGAATTGTCGTCACAACGGGATGGTGGCAGCCCCCGCAGACCGCCGAACCGTAGCACAAAGCGAAAATTTGTCTAGAAGAGCAGCGAAGCCATCCTGCGCCGGTAGGCGCCGACCAGTTCGGCATCGTCGAGCGTATTGAAGGCGGCGATCAGGCGTTTCTTCGCCTGGCCGTCGTTCCAGTCGCGCTGCGTCTGCAGGATGTGCAGGAATTCCTCGAGCCCGGCCGCGGCGTCGCCTTCGATGACTAGTCGCACGCCGAGCAGGTCGCGTGCCGCGTGATCGGCCGGATCCTTCGCCAGGCGCGCGCGCAGCGTGGCCAGGTCGGGCGCGTCTTTCAGCGCGCGGGCAAAGTCGAGCTGGTAGCGCACGCGTTTGGCCTTCGCGTCTTCGGCGAGGTTGGCCGGCAGTGCATCCAGTTCAGCCAGCGCGGCGTCGGCGAGTCCGGCGCGCATGTAGGCCAGGGCAAGGTCGAGCTTGAGTTCGGCCTTGTCGGGAGCCTGGGCAATCTCCTGCTGCACGCGTGCGATGGCCTGTTCGGGCGTTTCGGCCGGGGCCGCCGTTTCGGTCGCCGGCTCCTCTTCGACGACCGCTTCGGCGGCCCCGACATGGCGATCGAGGAACTCGCGCACGGCCGATTCCGGCAGCGCGCCCATGAAGCCGTCGACCATCTGCCCGTCCTTCACCAGCACCACGGTCGGCAGGCTGCGGATGCCGAACACGGCGGCCAGTTGCCCCTGCGCGTCGGTGTCGACCTTCGCCAGCTTGAGCTTGCCGGCATAGCTGGCGACGACTTTCTCGAGGATCGGCGTGAGCGCCTTGCACGGGCCACACCATGCCGCCCAGAAGTCGACCAGCACCGGTGTCGTCAACGACGCGCGGATGACATCGGTTTCGAAATTCTGCTCGGTGGCGTCAAAGACGTGTGCTGATGCGGACATAGGGTGTTCCCGGCTGCGAAGCGTTCAGATGGTGGTTGCTGCGCATGCTATCAAGGTGAGACGCGGGCGAGCCAAGCTATCGGCCGCTCGCGGAGGGCGGCCGCCGCGCAGAAGAGAGCCCGCACCAGCTGAACGGCGCGGGTGGCGGTTCGGGCAGCGTCCTGCTATTTTCCACACTCGCGCGTGGGAACGACCTGACATGACGCATGGGGGGAGCCATGACGGTACGCGAACGACGCAAGACAGAGGGCAAGCCAGCCAGTGCCCTGAAGCGTGACCTCAACCAGGACCAGATCCTGGCGCTGAGCGAACTGGAGAAGTTCGGCTGGGAGCTCAAGTTCATCCGTCGGCCGATGTTCCAGCAGCCGGTTCCGGTGGTTTTCGATTCCGACCGCAAGCATTTCGCTGTCCTCAATGCCGACGGAACGCTGGACGAAACGCCGGGTTTCGACATCCGCAAGTGAGCGCACCGGTGCGGTCGACTGAATGTCGGCCGCCGGACCGGATGGATGGCCGTGCGACCCTCGGCAGGGTTTTTTTGCGCGTGCGACCGACGCGCTTCGCACCTGCCCTTGTGCCGCATCTGGCCTGAATCTATAGTCGAAATACGATTGGACGAGCCTTGCGCGCATGACGACGGCGGTCGGTGAACAGCGGTCAGCGGCACAGATGCGCTCGCGTGCATGTGCGGGCACGGAAAGCTGAGCATGGACACCGCACGCTGGGATCTGGCCGGCAACATCTTTGAACGCCTGCTCGGTGCGCCGCAGGGCGAGCGCTCCGGCATGCTCGAGACGCTGTGCGGCGAAGACGCCGAACTGAAGAAGATCGTCATCTCGATGCTCGAGTCCGAAGACTCGGCATTGCGCTTCGAGCAGCAGCTCGAGCACGCTTCACCAAAGTCGCTCGAAACAACGACCGAAATGGCGGTCGACCAGGGCGAGGTGCAGGTCGGCCCCTGGCGCCTGGTCGGCAAGCTCGGCACCGGCGGCATGGGCGTGGTCTGGCTGGCTGAGCGCGCCGACGGCCAGTTCGAGCAGCGCGCTGCGCTGAAACTGATCAAGCGCGGCATGGATTCCGACGCCGTGCTCAAGCGTTTTCTGCGCGAGCGCCAGATCCTCGCGCGCCTCGACCACGCGCACATCGCCCACCTGCTCGATGGCGGCATCGCCGCCGACGGCCGGCCGTATTTCGCCATGGAGTACGTCGAAGGCTTGCCGTTGCTGCGCTACTGCCACGAGCGCGGGGTCAAGCTCGAAGAACGGCTCAAGCTGTTCGGCGACGTGTGCGCCGCCGTGCAGTTCGCGCACGAACACCATGTCGTGCATCGCGACCTCAAGCCGTCCAACATCCTGGTCACCGAGCATGCCGGCGTCAAGCTGCTCGACTTCGGCATTGCAAAACTGCTCGATACCGACGACAGCAGTCCCGACGCGATCACGCACTTGCAGCGTGAACGGCCGATGACGCCGGCCTACGCGGCGCCGGAGCAGATCCGCGGCGAGAAAATCACCGAGGCGACCGACATCTATGCGCTCGGCTGCGTGCTGTACGAACTGCTGACCGGCAAGCGCTCGTACAACTTCAGCGGTGCGAACGAACCGAAGGACGTGCTGAGCATCATCGAGTCCGCCGACCCGGTCGCGCCCAGCCGCCTCAAACTGGCCGCGCCGCCCCTGCCGCAACGGCAACTGCGCGGCGACCTCGACACGATCGTGCTGACCGCGCTGCGGCGCGAACCGGAAAGACGCTACGCCAGCGTGGCGGCGCTCGCGGCCGATCTGCAGAATTTCCTCACCGGCCAGCCGATCTCGGCGCGGCGCGACAGCGTGTTTTATCGCGGCTGGAAGTTCGCGCGCCGGCACAAGACCGGCCTCGCGGCCACCATCATGGTGGCCGGAATCGCTGCCGCGACGCTTTCGTTCGAAATGCGCGATCGCTCGGCTCTGGCGCCGGCGCTGCAGGGTACGTCGATGGCGATCGTCGACTTCAATAATCTGTCGCAGAACGCCGAGACCGCATGGCTTTCGCCGGCCCTCGCCGAAATGCTTGCCACGCAACTGGCGACAGGCGGCAGGGTACACGTCTTGCCGGATGAACTGGTGCGGCCCGCGCGGCTCGGATTGGCGGTGCCGATGGCCGGCGGTTTTGCAAAGCAGAGTCTGCAGACGCTGCGCAAGCGCATTGGCGCTGACTACGTATTGAGCGGAAGCTACCTCGTCTCGGGAAGCGCGGCCGATGCGAAGCTGCGGCTCGACTTGGCGTTGCAGGATGCCCGTGGCGGTATTACCCGGGCGGTCGTCCAGAACGGCGCTCTCGGCGATTTACCGGGCCTCGTCGACAAGGCGGGCGCCGCGTTGCGCGATAGTCTCGGCTACGCGCCGGTCAGCGCGGATGATGCGCGCCGCATCGACAAGGCGCAGCCGCCGAATACCGAGGTCGCTCGTCGCATGGGCAATGCCCTGGACGCACTGCGTCGCCACGATCCGGCCCGGGCAAAGGATGAGCTGCTCGAGGCCACGGCTTTGTCACCGGGTTATGCGCCTGCGTATTCGCGGCTGTCGGAAGCCTGGGCGTTGCTTGGCTATGACGCCAAGGCGTTGGCAATGGCGGAGCAGGCAGCTGCTCACAGTGAGAACTTGCCCAAGGCTGAGCAATTGCGCATAGAACGTACCGTCGCCAAGCGGAAGGGTGATTGGACGCGCGTTCTGGAACTTGACCGTCAGCTGGTCGCGTTCGACCCCGGTGATCCCGTCGAACGGCTCAATCTGATCGCTGCATTGGCCCAGGCAGGCGATTTTGCCGGCGCGGAAAAGGAGCTGGTCGAACTGCGCAAGCTTGCTGGAGCCGCCGATGATCCAAGTGTCGAGCTGGCGATGGCTGCGCTTGCCGGGAAGCAATCGAACACTGAAGTGCAAGTGCAACATGCCGAACGTGCGCTTGAGCTGGCGCGTATGCACGACGTCCCGGCGATTGCGGCTGATGCAAGGTACGAACTGGCGTGGGCGCGCTACACGCAAGGCAAGCGTGAGGATGCGCAGGACCTGATGCGCGAAGCCGTGGCAAATTACAAGGGCGTAGAGAACCCCAGGAGTGAAGCCAATGCGCGTCAGTCGCTTGGCGTATTTCTCGTCGATCTGGGTCGTTTGCCGGAAGCGCGCGAGGAGTACCAGCAGGCGCTGACTATCTACCAGCGAATCGGCGATCGGAACGGTCTCGCTGCGAGTTACGCCAATCAATCGCGCATGCTGTGGGATGAGGGTGACCGCGATGGCGCCTTGACCGCCGCGCGCAACTCGCTGGCGCTTCGGCGCGAGACCGAAAATACGTCGGGCATAGCCTGGGCTCTCATGGCGCTGGCGATCCTGCAGGCCGACGATGCAACCAGCGATGCAGTGCTCCAGAGCATGCGTGAGGCCGTTAGCCAAGACGAGCGCGCGGGCGAGCGTGTGCATCATGTCTTCGCGTTGCGCAGTTACGCATTTCAGCTGCGCTCGCGTGGCGAGATCGCTGAAGCAAGGAAGATTTGCGATCAGGCGCTCGCGGAAACCGCGCAGTTGCACGACCCGTCAGCGCAGGCCAGCACCGAGCTGGAATGCGGCAGAATTGCGTTCGATGGCGGCGACGAAGGCACTGCGACGGCAGCATTCAACCGCGTGCGCAAACTTGCCGGAGAAATCGGTGATGCCGCTGGATGGGCAGATGCCGAAGTTGCGTTGGCACAGATCGAGATAGCAAAGGAGCGATGGGACAAGGCCATCCCGATGCTTACCGATGCTGTCGGCAAGTTTCACACTCGGGAAGATGTTGCCGGTGAGGGTACTGCCGAGGCCCTCGCTGCAGTGGCATACGCCGGTCAAGGCAAGTCGGAAGAACGCGATCGTGCCGTATTGCGCGCGCGTGAACTGCGCGCGCGAATAACAACGCGACAAAACGCTTTTCCAATCGACATTGCCTTGACCCAGCTGGCGGGCACGGGCGGACATGCCGCCGAATCGGTGTCGGCGCTGCTCGCCCTGGCTGCTGATGCCGAACGACGGCAGTGGTTGACGCAATCGCTCGAGGCGAAATTTGCGGCATGGCAGATTCTCGATCGCGATCACGACGCGACTGCGCCGCAATTGCGCGAAGAAATCCTTTCAGCTGCGCGGGGACATGGTTTCGGCCGGCTGCAATCGCAGCTGCAGCCGGCCGCAAGGACTCGCTCAGCCGAGCAGTGATTGCGCGTGCGCTGACAATCGAGCAGCGGCGTCGTCGAGCAGCGTCGCCACATGATCTGCGCTGATCCATTCGCGGGCGGCGTTACGGCGCAGGAATGCACTGGCCAGCAGCAACCCGGTGGCGCGCACCTGCGCCGAAGCGTTGGATCTGAGGAGTGGGCCGGGATCGGGCCAGTGCCTTCTGGCGCCGCTGTCCGCCAGTCCGCAGTAGTAGTCCACGAACTGGATCAGAGGCTGGTACTCCGTGAGCCATGACGGCGGAGGGGGCGGAGTGGGGCGGACCGGTGGACCGAGGCCTCCGGCTGCCGCCAGCGCCGGCGGCGGAGTGGGACGAACCGGCGGACCGAGGCCTCCACCCATTGCCGCAAACCCAGGTGTCAGTGCATTGACGGCGTTTTCAATCGGATCGACGAATTCCTGGCGAAAATTGCTCATGATCGTTGTCTCCTGATGGTGCGGATCGCTGGTCCGACAGCTGCCATTCACCAGCGACTTAGCAATCACTCCAGCTGCCGACTTGTCGCTTAGAACACCTTGGCCGCGCGTGCGGAGCGGTCGGTTCTCGCAGCTGGGCGTGAACCGACCGACCGATCACGAAGGCCTGACTGGCGTGCCGATGCTGTTCGCGGTGGGCTCGACCTGAGTGTCGACGCTCATCGCAGCCGGACGGACCGGGGTACCGATGCTGTTCGCTGCCGGCCGTACCGGCGTGCCGATGCTGTTGGCCGCCGGCCTGGGGGCCATTGCTGCTCGACCCTTCTTGGCGGCAACTTTCTTGGTCTTTCCTCTTGCTGCCTTCGCAGTCTTCCTTGCCGGTGCCTTTTTCGTCTTCGCTACCTTCTTGGCGGCCTTCTTCGCGACCTTCCTGGTGACCTTCTTGGCGACCTTCCTGGTGACCTTCTTGGCGACCTTCTTGGCGACCTTCTTGCGTGCGGTGGTCTTGGTCTTTCCCCTGCTCTTGCCCTTGCCCGTTTTCTTTCTTGCGGCCATGACTGCAAACCCCTCTGTTGACGGTTTGGGTTATCGGATTATCGGCGCCGGAATGTTCATGACGTCGATTTTCTGATCACTTGCGGCATCGAGTGACTACTTCCGGATCTGGCGACGGGAATTACAGCACTACCCGCCGCAGCATCCAGCATACAACCAAATTCGCCGATCTCGGAGCGCACTTTCCGACGCAGTTGGGGGAGCGCGACGACGTGACGAGTGAACCTGTCCGCGGCGCAGCGGGACTCAGGTGTCGTTGCGTTGCTGCTGTCAGGAGGGAGGAGTCATGCGGGCAAGGGCGATTTGGGCCGCGGGCCTGGTTTTTTTCTGGGTCCAGGGCACCCAGGCGCGGACGCTGCCATCCCTGACCCTGGC
This sequence comes from Rudaea sp., assembly GCA_035606275.1. Lineage (GTDB taxonomy): Bacteria > Pseudomonadota > Gammaproteobacteria > Xanthomonadales > Rhodanobacteraceae > Rudaea. Next base: position 8,847 of record DATNFS010000001.1, on the reverse strand, counting down.
ACCGACTCGCGCGCCCGGGCCCGATTCCGTCGCTGTCGTTGCCGACGACGAGATTTTCCCGAACAGCTTCGAGGCCCCGTTCGACCTGACGATCACCAACGACGTTGCCTGGTGCAGCGTGACGATGGACGGCGGCGCGCCGGACAGTTCCGGAACGATCAACGCCTCGATTTTCCCCGGTATCGTCGCCAAGCTGCACGCCGAACCGCTGGCCGGATTCATCTGGGGTTTCTGGAACGGGACCGACGACGGCGACGGCTATACCCAGATGGACACCACCGTCACGATGACGTCGGACCGCGGTGTAGAGGTGTGCTGTCCCATTCCACCACCCTACGGCCACCCGGACTGCAGTCTCTGACGCAACGGCCGGCCGGGCACGCCGGCTCGGCCTGCGTCAGTCATTGGGCAGGCGAGGCGTAACCCGCAGTCGCCTGCGTCGTCTGGCCGACCAGCGCGGTTGCCGCGCCATCGCGTTTGTAGACCTTTCCGGCCTTCATGACGAAGTCGACCTTCTGCAACCGCGCGACGTCGTCGAGCGGATTGCCGGTGACGGATATCACGTCGGCGAACTTGCCTGGGGTGACGCTGCCGAAGTCTTTTTCGTGCCTGAGCAGCTGCGCCGCGTGCGTTGTCGCAGCCTGGATCACGAACATCGGCGGCATGCCGGCCTCGACCATGTAGACGAATTCCTTCGCGTTCATGCCGTGCGGATAGACCGCCGCGTCGGTGCCGAACGCGATCTTGACGCCGGCCTTGTAGGCCTTGCCGGCGGTCGCCTGGATCAGCGGTCCGACGACTTTCGCCTTTTCGGCGATCTGCGGCGGGTAGTAGCCGGGCTTCTCGGCCATCTCCTGCACGTACTTGCCGGCGATGATCGTCGGCACGAGCCAGGTACCGTGCTCCTTCATGAGCTTGATGTCCTCGTCGTTGAGGAACGTGCCGTGCTCGATCGAATCGACGCCGCCGACGACGGCGCGGCGGATCGCCTCGGCGCCATGCGCATGGGCCGCGACGGTGAAGCCGTAGTCGTGCGCCGCTGCGACGATGGCCTTGACCTCTTCGACGGTCAGTTGCGCGTTGTCGACGCTCGAGCTTTCATCGAGCACGCCGCCTGACGGCATGATCTTGATCAGATCGGCGTTGTTCTTGTAGTGCTGGCGCACCGCCTTCCAGGCGTCGTCCGGGCCGTTGATGACGCCGTCCTTGGCCTTGGGGTCGCCGGCCAGGTCGCTGCGGTAGCCGTCGGTCGGATCGGCGTGGCCGCCGGTCGAGCCGATCGCCGTGCCGGCCGTATAGATGCGCGGGCCCGGCACGAGCCCGGCGTTGATCGCGTTGCGCAGCGCAACCGAATCGTAGTCGTTGTCGGCGACGTTGCGCACCGTCGTGAAGCCGGCTTCGAGCGTGCGGCGCGCGTACACGGTGCTGCGGATCGCATAGTCGGCCGCGTTCCAGCGGAATTGCTCGCTGTAGCGGTTCGGGCTGGTCTGCATGGTCAGGTGCACGTGGCTGTCGATGAGGCCCGGCAGGCAGGTTGCGCTGCCGAGGTCGATCACGGCGGCTCCGGCCACGTCACTGCGCCCGCCGCGGACTTCCTTGATGCGCTCGCCGTCGATCACGATCGTCGATTCGCCCAGCAGCTTGCCGGCCACCGTGTCGATCAGATGGCCGCAGCGCAACACGACCGGGGCAGACGGCGCCGCGACGTCGGCGGCGCCGGCAATATCGGTGGCGACGAGCACGGCGACTGCCGCGGTGATGGAGCGGATCCGCATGACGAACTCCGGCTTGATTGGAAGGCGCATGGTAACGTCTGTTGCGGCGCCACGCCTATGGCAAAGGTTGGCCGGCTAGGTCGAGTCGAAACCATCGGCGAAGATCCGGTCGCGTACCTGCAGCTGGTACGCACCGATGTCGACGGCGCCGCTTTGCGCCTGGCGCGCGAAGCCGGAGCCGCGCTGGTCGTTGGCAAAACCGCTGGCATTGTTGCCGGTAGCGAACACCGGGCTGCCCTCGTTGAAGGCGTGGGTCAGCGTGGGGCCACCGTTGTCGCTCAACGGCAGCAGCAGCGGATCTCCGGTCATCGGCGCAAACGAGAATGTGACCGACGCCGCTTTCGTCTGAATCAGGTTGTACGCGCCGCCGACAGTGATCGCCGACTTGGCGCCGACGTCATACTCGTATCCTGCCGCCGTGTTGTTGGCAATGATGGTACTGCTGAACGCGGCCTCATAGCCCGGTTTGGCCAGGTAGATCGCCGGTGACGCCGCCGTCGCGGTGGCGTTGAACGCGACGGTGCTGTTGCGGATCGTCAACTCGCCGAATGAGAAGATCGCCGTCCCGTGCACATCGGCTGCCGGTCCGGCACGGTCCTGCTCGTAGCTGGTGTTTCCGGACAGGGTGCTGTTCTGGATCGTCAGCGCGCTGCCGAAGTTTTCCGCGAGCATCCCGCCGCCGCGCAGCGCGCTGTTGCCCGAGATGGTGCTTTGCTCGATCACCGTCGAGTTCGCCGAGTTGGTGTTGTTGAGGAATATGCCTCCGCCCGCGCTGTTGTCGGCGACGGAATAGGCATAATTGCCGCTGACTGTGCTGTAGCGCGCCGTGACAAAGCCATTGGCGAATACGCCGACACCTTCCACGGCGCCCCCGGGCTGCGGCACGCCGTTCTGGATCGCGAAATAGTAGTTGGAGGCGCGGTTGTAGGAGATCGTGCTGCCGTTGAGGATCAGGCCCTTGGCGGCATAGACGCCGCCGCCGCGCACGAAGAACGTAAGGCCGACCTCGGCGTCGAGTTGGCAGTCGGTGACCGTCGACGCTTCGAGGTCCACGGTGCCGGCGGAATCGACGCAACCGCCGCGGACCGATTGCGTCGTATCGTTGGTCGAGAATCCGCCATCCTTGAGGTAAAGCCGGCTCAGCTTGAGCGTGCCACCGCCGCTGTGATTGAAGATGCGCGCGTGGAAGTTGGTGTCGGAAAAATTGCCCGAGATCGTAAAGCGATTCGCATTATCGGCGTTGTACTTGATATACAGATCTTGCTGGCCGACGGCGATTTCGCCAGAGGTCAGCGTGATCGCGCTGCAATGCATCGAGGTTGGATTCAGCACGACCGTATCGCCGCTGGCGGCATTCTCGATCGTGTCGCGCAGGCTGCCCGAGCCGCCATCGTTGCAGTTCAGAACATTGTCGAACGCCGCGGCGTGGCAATCCGATGCGCAAGCGGCAGCCGCGACGCAAGCCGCAATGGCTGCCGCGAGCTGGCGCTGGCGACGATTCGGGCGTAGTTCGCATGACATGGGCTGGCTCCGTGCCTCGTCTCTCGTGCACGGTTACGTCGCCCGGTACGGAACGCTGACACATCACGAGGCAGCCGGACCCGCCGCCCCGTGCCGCGGTTGTGCGGATCCGGGGTTGGCGCCGATGCTGCAGTGCGGTAGTCTGCGGCTGACGCGACCGGCGTACCGCCGGCGAACAACAATGATCCGATGCAAGAGACTTACGACTTCGCCGCGGTCGAGGCCGCCGCGCAAAAGTTCTGGAACGAAAGCCGCGCGTTCGAGGTGGTCGAAGACGCCGCGAAGCCGAAGTTCTTCTGTCTGTCGATGTTGCCGTATCCGAGCGGCGCGTTGCACATGGGGCATGTGCGCAACTACACGATCGGCGACGTGATCAGCCGCTACCAGCGCATGAACGGCCGCAACGTGCTGCAGCCCATGGCCTGGGATGCATTCGGCTTGCCGGCCGAAAACGCCGCGATCAAGAACAATACTGCGCCGGCGAAGTGGACCTACGCCAACATCGACCACATGCGTGCCCAGTTGCAGTCGATGGGCTATGCGATCGACTGGTCGCGCGAATTTGCGACTTGTCGGCCCGAGTATTACGTGCACGAGCAGCGCATGTTCGTGCGCCTGTTCAAGAAAGGGCTGGCCTATCGCAAGCAGTCCGTCGTGAACTGGGATCCGGTCGACCAGACCGTGCTGGCGAACGAGCAGGTGATCGACGGGCGCGGCTGGCGTACCGGCGCGCCGGTCGAGAAGCGCGAAATACCGCAGTGGTTCCTCAAGATCACCGCTTATGCGCAGGAACTGCTAGACGGCCTCGACAAGTTGCCGGGCTGGCCGGACTCGGTCAAGACGATGCAGCGCAATTGGATCGGCCGCTCGGAGGGGCTCGAGATTCCGTTCGCGATCGAGGGCACGAGCGAGCCGGTGACCGTGTTCACGACGCGGCCCGACACGCTGATGGGCGTGACGTTCCTGTCGATCGCGGCCGAGCATCCGCTGGCCGCCAGGGCGGCATCCGCGAATCCACAAATACAGAAATTCATCGAGGAGTGCCGGCATGGCGGCACCGCCGAGGCCGATCTCGAGACGCAGGAAAAGAAAGGCATCGAGACCGGTTTCCACGCCATCCATCCGGTCACGGGCGACCGGCTGCCGGTGTGGATCGCCAATTTCGTGCTGATGGGGTACGGCACCGGCGCCGTCATGGGCGTTCCCGGCCATGATGAGCGCGACTGGGAGTTCGCGACGAAGTATGACCTGCTGATCAGGATGGTCATCGTGAGCGACGCGGTGCGCGAGGCGATTGTCGAACTGGGTCGCGAAGCCGAAGGCAACCAGGATCCGATGAGCGCTGCGCTCGGCGAGAGCAAGCCGCTCGACGTCGTCGAGGCACCGGGCGCGCTGACCGTGCTGCAGGATTTCGAGCGCAGCATCATCGAGGATGGCGCCTACACCGAATATGGCTGGCTGGTCAATTCGGGCGAGTACGACGGCCTCGACTACCGCGGCGCATTCGACGCGCTGGCGCAGAAGTTCGAAAGCGAGGGCCGTGGCGCCCGCCGCGTGAACTTCCGCCTGCGCGACTGGGGTGTCAGCCGCCAGCGCTACTGGGGTTGTCCGATTCCGATCGTCTATTGCGCCGGCTGCGGCGCCGTGCCGGTGCCGGAAGACCAGTTGCCGGTCCTGCTGCCGGAGAACGTCAGGTTCATGGGCGTGCAGTCGCCGATCAAGGCCGACCCGGAATGGCGCAAGACCACGTGTCCGCAATGCGGCGGCGCGGCCGAACGCGAGACCGACACGTTCGACACGTTCATGGAGTCCAGCTGGTACTACGCGCGCTACACCAGCCCCGGCGCGAAGGACATGATCGACGCGCGCGCCAACTACTGGCTGCCGGTCGACCAGTACGTCGGCGGTATAGAACACGCCATTCTGCACTTGTTGTATTTTCGCTTTTACCACAAGTTGCTGCGGGACGAAGGCATGGTCCACAGCGACGAGCCGGTGACCAACCTGCTCTGCCAGGGCATGGTCATCGCCGAGACGTTTTATCGCGATTCTGCCGAAGGCAACCGCGAGTGGATCAACCCGGCCGACGTCGACGTGATCCGCGACGACAAGGCGCGCATCACCGGCGCCGTGCTGAGAGCCGACGGCAATCCGGTCGAGATCGGCGCGGTCGAAAAGATGTCGAAGTCGAAGAACAATGGCGTCGATCCGCAGGCGATGGTCGGCAAGTACGGCGCCGACACGGTGCGCCTGTTCTCGATGTTCGCCGCGCCGCCGGAGATGTCGCTCGACTGGTCGGAGAACGGCGTGGCGGGAATGGCGCGGTTTCTGCGCAGGCTGTGGAGCTACTCCAGGGCCCTGACCGCTCCGGCCGCGCCGACGTGGAGCGAATTGCAGCGAGAATGGAACCCGGGGAGTGCGGACAACGACAGCAAGACCTGTCGCCGATTGATACACGAGATTCTGAGTCAGGCCAACTACGACTACGAGCGCAAGCAGTTCAATACGGTCGTCTCGGCGGCGATGAAGTTGCTCAATGCGTTGGAGGACCTCGGGTTGGGGCAGATGGTCGCCAGCGACATGCGGGCTGATGCGGACACGTCCATGCGCGCAAACCGGCAGCGCGCATTCGTTCATCTGGAGGGCTTGTCGATCCTGCTGCGTCTGCTCGCGCCGGTTACACCGCACGTATCGCACGCCCTGTGGAACGAGCTTGGCTTCGGCGGCAACATCCTCGACGCCGGCTGGCCGCGGGCCGATCCGGAGGCGCTGAAGAAAGCCTCCGTGACGCTCGCCGTGCAGGTCAATGGCAAGCTGCGCGGCACGATCGAGGTCGCGGTCGATGCGGCGCGCGAGGCGATCGAGCAGACGGCACTGGCCAACGGCGATGTCGCCAAATACGTCGCCGGCGCGACGCCGAAGAAAATCATCATCGTGCCCGGCAAGATCGTGAATATCGTGGTCTAGGCTTCAGCCGTCGCAATCTCGCGCGCCAACCTCACCCATGGCGCGACGCGCGCTGGCGTTCCCTCCAACGGGCGAGGCGAGAGCACACCACCATCGATCCGCCTCGCAACTCACGATAGCCACTGACACCGGACGACACCGGAGCGACGCAAAACATGCCGATCCTGTATTGCCACCATGAATCCGGCCACAGCTACAAGGTTGCGCTGGCGCTGAGCCTGATCGGTGTGCCGTTCGAGCAGCGCCCGGTCGATCTGAACCAGCCGCGCGAAAGGCGCGGCGCCGATTTCCGCACCGCCTCGCTGTTCGGCGAAGTACCGGTGCTGGTCTTCGACGACGGTTTGGCGGTGTGCCAGTCGAATGCGATTCTCGACACGCTGGCGCGCCGCTACCGCAGCCTCGACGGCCGCAACGAGCGCGAACAGGTGCGCGTGCGCGAATGGCTGTCGTGGGAGGCGAACCGGATCGCGATGAGTTTTCCGCACCTGCGCTTCTCGCGCCGGTTCACGCCGGCAGGTCCGGTACTCGATGCGTGGTTCAACGAGCGCATGCTGGCGGATTTCGATCGGCTGGACCTGGCACTGGCGAACAACGGCTTTCTCGTCGGCGACGAACCGACGATCGCCGATATTTCCTGCTGCGGCTATCTGTATTGGGCGGGGCAGGCCGACGTCGACCTGTCGCGCTGGCCGGCGATAGGGGCCTGGCTGGCGAGGATCAGCGCGCAACCGGGCTGGCATTCGCCGTATGATCTGCTGCACGCGCACCATCCGATCCGCACCGGAACCCGAACATGACTTCACGCCGTATCGTCATCCTGCTGCTGCTCACTGCCGTCGCGCCGCTGCTGACGGCGTGCGGTTTCCATCTGCGCGAAGAAGCGCGGTTGCCGCCGGGCATGGAACGCGTATACGTGGAAAGCGCCGATCCGTTCGGTCCGCTCAAGCGCAACATCGAGCATGCGCTGGAACGCTCCGGCGCGAAGATCGAGGGCAAATCGGGTGACGGCATTGCCGAAATCAGGCTGAGCGCCGTTTCGCTCGCGCCGGTGGTGCGCTCGGTCAGTGCGACCGCGCGCGTCAACGAGTTCACGATGCTGTACCACGTCGAATTGCAGATCACCGACGCGGCCGGCAAGGTCGTGCTGCCCAAGCAGGTAATCGAGCAATCGCGCGTCTTCACCTTCGACCAGACCCAGGCGATCGGCACGGGCGCCGAGCAGGACGAGATCAAGAAGGAGATGGAGCGCGACATGGTGCAGGTCGTGCTGCGCAAGATCGAGAGCGCCGAGCGCAAGCTGCGCGGTTGAGCGGATGCTTGCCGGTGCCGGATGCGGATTGACCGACGGCAGCAACGCTTTCGACGCAACGACGACACCGGAACGCCACGCGCATGCCGACGACTCTTGAACAATTTCACCAGCATCTGACCGGCAGCGATCTGAAACCGGTCTATCTGCTGGCCGGCGAGGAACATCTGCTGCTGCTGGAGGCGGCCGATGCGCTGCGCCTGCGGGCGCGCGAATTGGGATACCTCGAGCGTGAAGTGCTCGACGCCGACGGCGGGTTCGACTGGTCCGACCTGACCATGGCCGCCGCGTCGATGTCGCTGTTCTCGACGCGCCGCATCATCGATCTGCGCCTGCCGACCGGTCGGCCCGGCAAGGATGGCAGCGCCGCGATCATCGCGTTCTGCGAAAAGCCGCCGCCGGACACGATCCTGCTGATCAGCTGCACGCAATGGAGCAAGCAGCACGATGGCGCGTGGGTCAGCGCGGTCGAGCGGGCGGGCCGGTTCGTGCCGTTGTGGCCGCTCAAGCCGAATGAATTGCCGGGATGGATCGAGCAGCGCATGGCACAGGCCGGCCTGAAACCCGAGCGCGAGGCGATCGCCGCGCTGGCAGAACGCATCGAGGGCAATCTGCTGGCCGCGGCGCAGGAAATCGACAAGCTCAAGCTGCTGCACGGCAGCGCGCCGCTCGACGCCGCAACGCTGGAGGATCTCGTCGCCGACAGCGCGCGCTTCGACGTATTCCGCCTCGCCGATGCGGCGCTTGCCGGCGACGGCGCGCGCGCGCTGCGGGTGCTTTCCGGCTTGCGCGCGGAAGGCGAGCAGGTGCCCGGCCTGATGGGGTGGATCGTCAATCAACTGCAGACACTGGCGCGCCTGGCCGGTGCCGGAAACCTGTCTGCCGCGATGCGCAGCGAACGTATCTGGCCGGCGCGCGAGGGCATGTATCGCAAGGCACTGGCGCGTGCCGACGCGGCACACTGGGAGCGCTGCCTCGCCGCAGCGTCGCGCATCGACAAGGTCAGCAAAGGTCGTGAAGAGGGCGACGCCTGGGTCTTGCTCGAACGGCTGATTGCCGGCATTGCCCAGCCGCGCTCGGGATTTCTTTCGGAAGCAGGGCTGAGCGCTGCGGGCTGAGGGCTGTTTGCGGTGAGGAGCAATGCGGACGCCGTCGAAGTATGCGACGCAGTCTTCGCCGCACGCTGTTCATGCGCGAACTACTTGCAGCGCCGGCCATTCGAGCCGATGCTCTGCAGCCCTCAGCCCTCAGCCCTCAGCCCTCAGCCCTCAACCC